>NZ_CP018939.1 GCF_002849695.1 Bacteroides fragilis | reverse complement strand
GCCTAATTAAAGAACTTATGTCATTACGATGTTTTGTTAACCAATCTTCCAAGATAAACGAAACTAAAGATGAAATCGGAATTTTGGCTTTAGCTTTGAGCAAACCAAATACTTCTTTTTACATCTGTATCAACATATAGAACTTCCTTGCAATTATAATCTTTTCCCTTAATGTACTCTAATAAGTCTGTTAAATCCATATCACTAGAGCCATTAAAATTAGAAACTTCCGAAGAAGTTGTTTCCATTTCTACATGAAGCGGTTCTTTCTTCTCTTCAACTTCATATCTAGTTTCTTGAACAGAAGTTTCATTTAAACTACTTCCATGCGATTCTTCACCTCTTATCATTTTAGCTATTTCCAAAACACTAGAAATGCCTTCATTTTGCTTTTTCCTTAATTTATCAGCCATCTGCAAATATATACAATTAATGAATAACTTTGAAAGAAATATCTATTAAAAGAATATTTTATTTTATAGTTCCTTCTCGAATGATATAATCATAGGCATTCTTCACCTTATCAATACACTCATTACTGATTGCTAATGTATTTATACGTTCCATAGCAACAGAAGCTGGTATTTCTTCTGTAACAAAACCAACTTGCCTAAGAATATCAACAACCTGTTCTTTTGTTTCATATCTTACCGCAGTTCTCATGTTGTTAGGTAAAAAGAATATTTTGGCTTTTACATTCAAATATTGCAATACTTGGATAAAAAAGCCTGTGCTATCCATTGTAAATTTATCGTATTTAAATGGGCAAATTATTATATCCGCAGCTTTAAGAATAGTTCCCAAAGCATCATCATCAATCTTACCGGGCAAATCTATTAATAAATTTCCTTGCTCAACCTTAGTAAAATCACTAATAATTTTAGCAACATTAGATATATCGGTTTGTATAACTTCATATTTAGGTTCATTATCATAAGTTGCAATATCTTCTTTTCGTCTATCCGACAATGAACGCTGAAAATCTAAATCCAATACAAGAACCTCTTTTCCTTTTTCTACTAGATAGTTGGCAAATTGTATGCAATTAGTTGTTTTACCACAACCGCCCTTCTGATTTCCGAATAATATTATCATATCTTTATTGTTTTTATTAATTTTGTTGCTGCCCTCTTTTCTTTTTCCTATTAGGAGATTTATCTTGCTGTACATTTATATGCTGGCTAAGAATATCACAAATAGCATCAATTAGATTAAATCCCCTTGCCAGTTCTGAATTTTGTTCAACATTTATACCTTCCATCTTATCAAGAGCAACTATAGTAATTCTATCTTTACTATAGCTCTTTTCTATAAGATTGATTCCTAAATCATCAGAACTAACAATTACTTTATTCTTTTTATCTATTAGATAAATTAAATTATCATCCTCAACAAAAATAATACCTTTTTCTCTTAATGTAGAATGCAAATCTGAACTATGAGCCAAATAACTATCCATCATATCAGAATAGATGGTATTTTTTTTATCTATATGCTCTTGAATCAAAATATCATTTTTTTCACATGATAAATTCTACTTAACAACTCTGCTTCTTTGACTGTAGTAACATTAAATTTATTTGCTTCATACACTCTGCTATTATATCTAAGTTCTTTCAATAGATTTTTATCAAGAACCAATAAAGCCTTATCGTCACCATTTATAAATATCGTGCCGTTCATAGAAAACCTATAACCATAATCCAACATCGATTTCTTGAAACTATCCATTGTGTTTTTTGTTCCATCCTTCAAAAGAAGATTAATTATGCTATTACAATGTTCTACTTTTGCTCGTTTATTGGGTTCCGCTAAAAGCTCCTTCAAGTCCATAACTTCCCCACCCTTCAAAACTCTCTTATTTCTATAGTCAATTAATGTATATCCATAAGGTTTGATATGCCCTTTTCCTGTATGAAAAACTAAATTTATACCAAACTTCTCTTTCATTAAAGTTTGAAGCTCCGTATAGGAAAGTCCTCGCTTGTATTTAAATAAAAGAGCTGTTATCTGTTTTCTTCTATCTTCATCAGGTATATATTGCTTAGCTTTATCTTTTATCTGCTCTAATTGAATCGAAGCGTGTATTTCACCACCCTTATACAATATTAATAATCCATCCTTTTCTCTTAACTTCCACCCAGATTGTTCAAGCAACAACTTATACTGTTGCACTGTAGAAAAAGAAAACTCCATGTATTTTAAAATATCTTCCTTAGCTTTCAAAGATAAATCTATATTCATTATCTGATTTATAACTTTCTGTGAGCGTACAGCTTCCATGTTATCTTTTACCTTCTGTCCGTTCTTCTGCACACGTGTGGAAACAATATGCACATGATTATTTTCTGTATCAGAATGAAAATATATCATATAAGGATTATTCCATAACCCATTTTATCTATATATTGCAAAGCTACATTTTTCAAATCTTCAGCCGAATATTCACGACCTCTACAAGAAATCACAGCATGAAATTGCTTTGCCTTGACCGCAGGATTAGTTCTACAAACAGATTCCATATAGGCTATATAATCTGACTTCTTCAAATTATCTGGATTCATAGCAAAATTTTCTGCAACAAGAAGCTCGCTCTTGCCTTCCTCATTCTTTCGCTCATTATAACTGATTCCAGCGAAAGAAGTTGCTGCTTTTAAAACTACTACTACCATACTTCTAACTTTACAGTGCAAATATACAAACAAATATTCAATAAAAGAATATTTTCATATAATTTATTCATATATTATATATATCAATAATATATAAATATATTATATGATATATATAATATTTTTTCCTAAAGTTTTTGGTATCATAATAATGTTTTCTCTTCGTTCATGTCCGGCAGAACCCGGAAGTGTGCGGTATCAAATTCTTTCCCGGTTTCTTGTCTGTGTTCGCAGAAAAGGTATCAATTAGATAAAATCCTTTTGCTGATGGACGGCAGTTTCCTGAATAGTGTCGGTATCATTTCCTTTATGGGTGCAGCCGTCTTTCTGTATTCAGGAGTGAAGAGAAACGACACAACAAACTTTAGGGAAAGTACAACAATGCTTTATTTACAACTAGTATAATATATTATATCAATATTATATATACATATAATTATTTGATTGACATTAACTTACGCCAAGTAACATTCAATTTATCCTGCATAAATCACATACTCCGCCATTCTCCTTTCAACCTCGTTAAGAATATCTTGATTAGTTTCTTCCTTATGAATATTTACATATCTAGCCAACTGATTTATGTTGTTTCCTATTCGTTTCATTTCCAAACAAATTTCATCCATTGAGCGAATAAATTCTTTAGGGTCAATAAGACCAACTCCTTTCCTAAATACTCTCTGTCTAAAATAGTCCGACATACATTTACTTGATTTAGAAGCTTTAGTTAATTCTTCATATTCCAATTTTGTCAAACGAACTTTCACAATTCTATTTCTTTTATTTTCTTTCATACTATGATATTAAATGATATATGCCCCCAAGTTGCGAGGGGGCTAAACTCCTGATTTATCAGGCAAGATTTGGTTTTTGTGTCCACAAAAACACATCTTGCTATTAATTTTCTACAAACGCAAATATATTAAATTCCTAAACACCCTGCCAAACAAAAGGGAAAAGAATACAATTAGATAAGTTTTTGGTATCATAATAATGTTTTCTCTTCGTCCATGTCCGGCAGAACCAGAAGCGTGCGGTATCAAATTCTTTCCCAGTTTCCTGCCTGTGTTCGCAGAAAAGGTATCAATTAGATGAAATCCTTTTGCTGATGGACGGCAGTTTCCGGAATGATGTGCGGTATCGTTTCTTTTATAATGCAGCCGTCTTTCTGTATTCAGGAGTGGAGAGAAACGACACAACAAACTTTAGGGAAAAGAAAATTTTCGTGTAGCTCTTTCCGGTTTTCGAGGAAGTGTATCAATCACATATTATATATCCATTTTATTCATATATTATATATTCATATATTATTTATATATATAATATGATATTTTATTCCTGTTCTTTTTCCCTAATGTTTTATGGTATCAATTTTTTGTGGCCGACTTCCGGCAGCTTTTAGTATTTGGTATCAAAAGGTCGCTCTGCAGAATGTGCCAAGAATAATAATTCGGTATCATTTCATCATGCTATGTTTGCCCATCAGTGCCGGAACTCGGAAAGGTACGATATCAATTTTCTTTCCCTTTAGTATATCATAAAGTATAGGGACAAAACCCAACTTTCTAAAATATGCTTTTTTAGATAGGGACAAAAACCCAACTTTCGGTCTGATTAGTTGTATCATATAGCTTCTTTTTTTGTTAATAGATGTTCTTTTCCCTAAAGTTTGTGTTAAGATTATGAGAAAAGTTTCCTTTTTTATGGGTTTATGTAATAAGAAAAGTTCCTTTTTGGTGTTTGGTAGGATTATCAGGTTTTTTTTAATCAGCTAGTGATGGTAGTACCCTCAAATATCGATGATTAACTATTTAAAAATCAGCGAATAGGGACAAAAAGTTAGGGACAAAAACCCAACTTACTAGGGACAAAAACCCAACTTACTAGGGACAAAAACCCAAGATTGTAGGGACAGAAACCCAACTTTTAGACCCTTCATAGGGACAAAAACCCAACTTTTATTCATCTTCTTTTTCTTCTCCTATTATTCCGGAAGCGTTTCTACCTCTTTTAATAGAACCGCCAAACAATATTCGGCTTTATTTGAAATCTTATTCCAATTCTCTCTAACATATTCACCTAAATAAAGCATCTTATTTAACACTGCTGCATGATTATTCAAGGTAATATGTGGAATAAACTGTTGTAAATGTTCGTCCTGCATTGCAAAATGCAATGCACAAAAGTTCGTTATCATCTTCTTTTGTCCTTTTAAACAAATCTTCTTCCTTTTTTGACAATGCAGACTTAACAACCTTGAAATTAAGTTTATATGGTTGGCTATCTCCTGAATTACGATAAACTTCTGCCATTTCAAACCAACAATCAGCCTGTTCAAACAAATCATCGTAAACAGGACGTATTACACGTCTATACAAATCTTTAAATTCGGGGTACTTATCCTCTAGTTTTAAGAATTTCCTAAATCTATCCACATAAATAGAAAAACCACCTTTTTCTTTCCATGAACTAATCAACATATACATTCTAATTGTATATCTACTTTGTGCTCTTAAAGCTATTTCTTTTATATAACGTGTAAAACCTCTATCAACATTTATAAAAACTTTAGCTACCTCTCTATCCATTTCTAAAGAGAACCCTCTTGAATAAGGAGTTTTAGGGATATTAGCCTTTGTGAATAAACCTGTTATAGCCCAACTTTCTTCACCTGTTATCGGTCTTTAATGTCAAATTCTACAGGAATACTGATTAATTTACGAACCATACTTTTTACTTCTTTGTATTGGTCTGGACTAACACCCAAATCCCGGTAGGCAATATCTACTCTTATACGGTCTGAATATTCTTGAAATAAGGATAATTGCTCACATGGAATAGATGTACCATATTTATCTAGATGCTGAATACTTAATTCTATGACATTCTGTAATTTTTCTATAACAGCAATTAAGATTCTAATCTGTACTGTCTTAAAATCACCAGCCATTAATGTAACCACATTAGGTTGTTTCAACCATGTGGGATTTTCAGGAAGTTCCACAGGAAGATTTGTACGAGGATGTCCTTTTCTAATTCTAACAATCTCACCGTCTATTTCTTCTTTTTCTTCTTTCACCGCACGTTTTCGGGCTTTTATTTCTCTATTTACCATCGCTTATTATTTTGACTGATTAATACTCCAAAAAAAAGTAGAATAAAGAACACAAACATAAACTTGGTTATATAAAATAGCCCTATGAAAATCATTCTAAAAATAGCAATGATAATTTCTAATAGATTTCTTATTATGTTCCTCCAGTCCATTTTCTTTGTTTTATAATTCCTGTCGCCAAAGCTCCGGCTGCACTATTGTATAACCAGCACTTTGCAAATATACTCTTTTAAATTCATCGGGCAACGCTCCTTCAAGGAACTGCTTTTTATGCCTAGATGCAGTCCGGCGGTCATATGGACTATTTTTAGACCAACCTCTTTTAAGGATTAGTTCCTTAAAGCATTCATCTAATGTTTTTGCTTTATCTATCATAATCTTTTCGTAAAGAAATTATAGGGTTTTTCATCCCTTTATACGTTTCACAAGGATTTCCTAACAGTTCGCACATAACAAAATGTACAATTTTTCCTTCATCCAATGATAAATTCGATTTATTTGCTAATTCTACAACTAATGTATATTGATAACTATAGTTCTCAACAACAATTTCTTTTTCATTGGAAACTTCATTGTAAATCTTTCTATACTTATGCCATAAAGACGTATTAAAAAGCTCTACTGCAAGATAATTGTTTACCTGCTCTGTTGTATAGTCTTCTGGCAAACGTTTCCCTGTAAGTCTATAAACAGCCTCTATTTTTGCTTTTTTTTCCTACAAACTTTTTTTTTCCCAATCATCTGACAAGAAGGAAGTTCATCCCTAGATATAAAAGGCTTCAAATCTGACCCCTTACGATATACCTTATATTCAATAAACATTCTATCTATATTTTGATTATATGACATCTATTCCATTCAACACAATTCGATAAAATTATAGTCATTTATCCCAATCGTAATTATCATAATCTATCTCCTTTCCCTTGGCATGGCATTCAGCTACATAATCAGCCCATTTCTTTCTTTTCGTCACATCAAAGGGCATACGTAAAAACTCATCTTTCCAAGGCTGTATAAAGTAATCAAAATCGTGTTTGTTGGTCACGTACTGAACGGCATCTCTAATACCATTATACTCATATTGTTCTTGTGATAAAGGTTCATCACCTAGTTGGGAGTAGATGTTTGCCACCTCTCGAAGCATCTTGCCAAATTCTTTGTATGTGGCAAAATTCTTTCTTTTTTATCCATGATAGTTCCTTTCTATATCTTTATGAATTAAAAAGCTCATCCATATCTTGATAATCTATGCAGTTTATAGGGATACATAAATCAGGGTCATCTAATTTGATGTCAGGTCCCCAACATTCTAGTTGTTTTGCGCAATCAATACAGAAATATTCTTCATTTTCCATTTTATTCCTTTCGAATTAATTTTAAATATTAATCTTTTTCTAAAAAAGTGTTAGTAGTATTCAACACTCCGGCTGAATCCCGATTTTTACCATCACGCACAAAAAAACTATCGCTTAACAGCCTTTCATAATCGATTTTATTCATAAGAATAACACTCGCACTGCCATCTATATACAGTTTGCATTGCATGAATTGAGTTCCTTTTACTTCCTCAATTACATCTATTTGCATTGTTCTTTTTTTACTCATATCTGTCCAGTTTTGAATCAAACAAAAAACATGAATTATCTCACCATAAGTATCTTTCATGATTTTACAGGGACACGTACCTTGACGGTAACGTAAGCATGTTGTATCACATTCATCGGTGCATACGTGACCAATAACCGTATGTGGCACATCATTATCTATTAGTCCTCCTAATTCATCATTATCATTCATAACGAATATTTTGCCACGAATTTCAATTGCTAAATATTTCCATTTCTTTCCCATATTGTATTGAGAGTTATTCAGTAGCCTTTTTGATAGCATTACATAATACATCATAGGCAGGTTCTTCTACGCAGACATATTTTAGTGCTTCTTGGCACGCTTCTAATAATTCAGGAGCAGCCGCTATTAACTTGGCTCTCTTCCGTTGCTTTTTCGTTCCATTCTCATGTCCCCCCAATGGAAAACCTACAATAGCCAAAGGAAACTCAATGGATGTATCTTCTTTTATCAAAATTGCACTATCAGGAAAGCTGGGAGTAGTTGTTTCAACCGTTTTCCATTTTATAAAACCTTCTTTTTTGCTCATATTTATATCGTTTTGAATCAGAAGTCTTAGAGACTTAATTTATGTATATTTCTATAAAAATATTACCTTAGAGTTACTTTTGTACAAAATGTTGGTGATACCCCATTTATGTATTAAAATAAGGCTATTAACTAGTTTAATAGCCCATTTTTGATTTCAAATACTATCAAACGTATTTATCCAATTCTTTTTCTAGCTTTTCCCTATCAATCTCTGGAAATAGTTCAAGAACAAGACTTAGCGAATCGCAATAATTGTTTGCATAGTTTTCTGTATCCATCAATCGTAACACCATTGAACAAAAAATACTCTTTTCCTGCTTAAAAGTACGATTTAGCACAGAACTAGATAATCTGAAAATTTTCTTCTCTACTCCAATCATAAATTAATCCTTTCACATTTCTAATAATTGACTATTAATCTGTAGCTTTCTTCAATGCTTCAAAAGAAGACAAGTAATTATCAACAGCTTTATTTAACGCTGCATATTTATCTTTCCACGTTTTATTTGCCGTTGTGTTTCAATATGCTTATCATTCAAAGTTGCATAATTCTGAATAGCGAATCTAATAGCTTTAGCATCTGTTTTTTCACTAGATAATTTTTTTAGATTTTCTAACTCTGCACAGGCTGCATCGTCTAAGCGTAATGTAAACTCTTTTTTCATAAAAAAATGATTAATGAATTAATACTGAAAAATAGCCCTAACAGTTGGCTACGAAATGGATTTAAGAAGCAATGTTTCATAATTTTGTTTGCTATTCTTTATACTGGCAGCCAAACCAGCTTTAAAGGTTTGTTTATCTCTTTATTTTCAATACTCAAAGATAGTGATTTTTTATAAATGTCGCAAATAATAAGACAATTATTTTTGTTAAAAATGGTTTTAGGCTTATAGAGTGCCGAAGTTTTATTTTTCCCTAAAGTTTTTGGTATCATAATAATGTTCTCTTATCGTCCATGCCTGGCAGAACCCGGAAAAGTACGGTATCAAATTCCCTCCCGGTTTCTCTCCAGTGCTGATAGAAAAGGTATCAATTAGGTGCAATCCTTTTGCCGATGGGCGGTAGTTCTTGAATGGTGTCGGTATCGTTTCTTTTATGATGCAGCCGTTTTCCTGTATTCAGGTATAGAGAGAAACGACACAAGGAACTTTAGGGAAAAGAAGATTTTTCGTGTTGCTCTTTCTGGAACTCTGGAAGTGGAGTATCTTAATCATACATTATATGTTTATTTGTTTATATATTATATATTCATATATTATTTATATATATAATATGGTATTTTGTTCCTGTTCTTTTTCCCTAATGTTTTATGGTATCAATTTTTTTGCGTCCGGCTTCCAGCTGCTTTTTGTATTTGGTATCAAAAAGAAGTTCTTCAGGGTGTGCCAGGAACGATAATTCGGTATCATTTCATCATGCTATATACGCCCATCAGTGCCGGAACTCCGAAAAATACGGTATCAATTTCTTTCCCTATAGTTCTTATTGGGTTAGACAACAAGACGCATTAAAATGTATTCTCAAAGTGAGAATGTATTTTAATTTGCGTCATGTTTCCGCTTCTGCAATGCTTACTAAAGTGGAGTTACCTAAAAGGTAGTGGAACTTTACTAAGGATTGCAGAAGGGATAAAGAAACATACCTTAGAAGGGTGGGTGGGTTTACTGATAGCAAAACTATTGGAGCGTAACAAAGTGAAGCGATTAAGCCTTTTTGGTTCTTTTTTGGCGTTTGAAAAAAGAACTCCCCCAATGAGGGGGGGGGAAGGAACCTTTAAGCAACCTTTGTATTTTTCTCTTCTTCAACTTCTTCCACATCTAGCCTTATATTTAGATGCTGGGCTATGAATTTACTACCTTTAATAGCATCTGCCAATACAGTAAATAAAAATTTAGGTTCTTCTTTTATTGCTTTGCACCATGATTTTAAATAAGCCGCATTTTCTTCTCTGACGGTTACAGAAATACCCAAATATACACCAGACAAAGCCGATATTAATTCTGCTACAAGTTCTTCACGCCCATAATTGAATTTATCATTTTCATAAAATCCTTTTCGATTTAGTCTATTTTTAACACCTGTACTATGTCCCATTTCATGTAATTCTGTACCATAAAAACTTTCTCCGTCCTTAAATTGGCTCTTTAAAGGTAAAGTAATGCTATCATTTGATATTGAATAAAACGCACTATCACTAGAAAGCGTTTGAATAGGACATACCCAATTTTGATTCTTATTCATTTCATCAAGTATTGAATTTACATACATTTCTTTCTCTTCTTGTGGCTGTTCCTCTCCTGAAAATTTAGCCTTTAATATATCCCATCTATTGGGATATTTTTCCGCAAAGTTTGTTTGGTCTAAATTAAAAACTTGGAAATATTTTGTATAAGCTGCTAAACGGTATTCTTTTTGTTCTTCTTCTGATAATTTGTTATATTCATCATATGAAATTTTTTCATTTGTCTGACGATGATAAGCACAAAATAATGTATAATAAACAGGGAAAGCAACAGCACCTTTTAGAACATTAACACCTTCGTTTCGTGCTTGATTAAATGTCAAAAAAACAGGAGTTTGATAATTATATTTTTCACACAAAAAATAAAGTAAAAAAGCGTTTCCACCACTATAAGTACGTCCTGTTAAATTTTGTGGTAAAAAGTTCTGTTTAGAGTTGACTTTAGAGAACCAAGGTTTTTGCCAATTCATAGACAAACTTTCAATTTTTTCAACCATAAGGTTTACAAACTTCTCTGCATTTTTATCAAAAGTAGATTTCATAATTTTGTTTGCTGTTCTTTATACTGGCAGCCAAACCAGCTTTAAAAGTTTATTTATCTCTTTATTTTCAATACTCAAAGATAGTGATTTTTTATAAATGTCGCAAATAATAAGACAATTATTTTTGTTAAAAATGTTTATAATCGGCTGATTTTTAACGTATTATCTCTTCCTAAAGTTTTATATATTTTGGGTGAGAGATTAGGTTTTATAAACGGAATATTCCCTTTAGGGAACATGAAGTCTATAAAACCGAATATCCAATGCCTTGCTTTTGTAGGTGCTTCATAGAAGCGGTGAAAAAAGCAAAGCATTGGATATACCTTAGAAGGGTGGGTGGGAAAAATGCGTTAGGGATTGCAGCGGAAAGCCCACAGCGTAGCGAGGACTTGCAGCGAAAAGCCCGACCTGAAAGGTAACGCCCTATTTATTTCTTCTATTCATCAATCTTACTTTTTCATAACGTAAATACCTATACAAAGTAGCCTTACTTCCAATGTGTAAAATTCTACATATTTCATCTATAGAATAATCCCGATTTTCATATAAACGTTTTGCTGCTATAGCCTTTCTCTTTGCATCTTCCGATAATCCGATAGGGCGTCCTGTAAGTTTCCCTCGTTCTTTTGCAGCTTGTAATCCAGCCCTAGTTCGTTCTACTATTATTTCACGCTCATATTCTGCCAATGAAGCAAAAATTCCAAATTGGCATCTTCCCAAAGCACTATTAGTGTCAATACCATCAACTATACTTTTGAATGCAATTTTTCTTTTTTGCAGACAATCAACTATATAAACTAAATCTTTTAAAGAACGTCCCAATCTATCTAGTTTCCAGATAACAAAAGTATCACCTTCTCGCAAATATGAAAGGGCTTTATCTAATTCAGGTCTATCCTTTACTCCTGATACTTTTTCCTCAAATATAAGTTTGCACCCGGCTTCTTTTAAAGCATCTAGCTGCAAATCTAGATTCTGTTCCCTCGTTGAAACACGAGCGTAGCCTATTATCTCCATTTTATTTTAATCCAAGTTTCATAAATTCAACTATTCGCAAAACTAATGTAAACAGGGGATTCCCCCCTATTATTACCCTAATACTATTACAAATCAAAAGTACAGAAAAAGGGTCGATTTGTGAAACTTTTAAATTCAAGAATATGAACTATTCACAATTTATCATGGCTGTATTTGCCATTTATGTAGTTTACTACACTGCAAACTTTCTGTATGATGCTTTTCTAAAGCAAGGCAAAACCAATACAGATGAAGAAGAAGAGATTGTTTCAATAGGAGAGGAAGAAGAAATAGCTCACAAAGTTGTAGATGAAGACTTTGAAACAGGCTCATACGAAAAAGAAGAAGAAAAAAAAGAATCTGAACAAACTTATGTGTCTGTAAATGAATCTATTGAAATGGAAGTTGAAACACAAGGTTTTCCAGTGGAACAACTTCTAGCTAAAGGAAAAAGTATGTTTTCACACGTGAATTTTCAATAAATAAACAACTAATTTTTTATTCAAATGAAAAAGATTTTGAGAAAAATTGCTCAAAGAGCATTCGTTTTAGCCATTAGCACAATGGCAGTAACTAACACTTTTGCACAAGGTGCTGCGGGAATTGATGCAGCCAGTTCTGAACTTGCAACCTACATGGACCCGCTTGGAAACATGATGATGATATTAGGAGGTCTAGTAGGGTTAGTTGGAGCTGTTAGAGTTTATTTAAAATGGAACTCTGGTGACCAAGATGTGCAAAAAGCTGTTATGGCTGGATGGGGTCATGTATCTTCCTTGTCGTATCAGGTGTTGTCGTAAAAGCATTCTTCGGAATCTAATATGTCAAAAGAGCATCTTAGTTACAATGTATATAAGGGGCTACAAAAGCCCCTTATTTTCAAAGGATTTAAAGGCAAGTTCATTTATATCGGTGGAGCTTGTATTATTAGTGCTTTACTTTTATGTGCTATTGTTTCTACTCTAGCTTCTTTCATGTGGGGAGGTATAACGCTTGTAATAGTTATGTTTGGAGGGTTAGGAATAACATCACAATTACAAAGAAAAGGACTTCACAAGAAAGATAAACGAAAAGGCATATATATAGTATCACGCACTTTTGTAAGAGATAGAAAAAAATAAAGCTTATGAAAAGAAAAGTGAATTTGAAGCTCCTTATATTGGTATTGAAACAATAGACAATACTCCTATATTCTATAATCGAAGGGGCGATTATTCTGTTATTATTAAATGTGAAAATCCTATAATACAATATTCGGCAGATATGGATGCTTACTATGATTTTCACCACTTATTTACTAATATCCTCAAAGTATTAGGAACTGGATATACAATACAAAAACAGGATATTCTATGTAAAAAATCATTTTTACCACCCCTGAATAGGAAAGACGACTATTTATCAAATCGTTATTTTGAACATTTTAAAGGACGAATATATACTGATATTTCTACTTATCTTATTATTACGGGAGAAGTAGAAAGGTCTAAATTCTTTTCTTTTGACCCTCGGAGGTTTGATACTTTTATTAGAAACATCACAAAAGTATTAGGACTATTCACTAACAGAGGAATAAGAGCTAAACTATTAACTGAAAATGAAATAGAAATATATATAAAAAGATTTCTATCTATCAATTTCAGTCAGCAAACAGTAAACCTAAAAAACATCAAAGCGAGAGAAGAAAATCTTGTGATAGGAGAAAAAAACGTACAGTGCATTTCTCTTGTAGATATTGACGAAGTTAATTTTCCTTCTGTCATAAAACCATATAAAGAGGTCAATATTGGGCTAAGATTTCCTGTTGACTTGCTCTCTTTTTTGCATGAAACACCAAGTATAGACACTATTATCTATAATCAAGTAATAAATATCCCAGACCAACGAAACGAAGCAAACAAATTAGAAGGCAAAAGAAAAAACATAAAGGAATGCCTGACCCTGCAAATGATTTATGTGTAGAAGATATAGAACGAGTGCAGTCGGATATTGCTAGAGAAGGGCAAATGCTTGTATATGCACATTATAACATCATTCTTGCTGGTCTTGATGATATTAGTAAGGCTGTCAACTATGTTGAAACATCTCTTTTTGATTGTGGTATTATTATAAATAAACAATGCTTCAATCAATTAGAATTATTTGAATGTGCATTACCAGGAAACGCAATCAACCTAAACAGCTATGACAAATTTCTAACAACTTCCGATGCTGCAATTTGTCTTTTATTTAAGGAAAAATTACAAGTAACAGAAAACAGTCCTTTTCTTACTTATTTTACTGACAGACAAGGATTGCCTGTTGGGATAGATATGTCCGGGAAAGAAGGTGAGAAAAAATATACAAATAACTCTAACTTCTTTGTTTTAGGTCCAAGTGGTTCTGGTAAGTCTTTTTATGTCAACTCTAAAGTAAGACAATGGGTTTTAGATAATACTGATATTGTATTAGTAGATACAGGGCATAGCTATTCAGGAATGTGCGAATATTATCATGGCAAATACATTACCTATTCAGAAAGCAAGCCAATATCTATGAATCCTTTCCGAATTACAGAAGAAGAATATAATGTAGAAAAGAAAAACTTTCTCAAATCATTAATTTTTCTGATATGGAAAGGTGCAAATGGCGAAGTCAAAAAGCAGGAAGAAGAAATAATGGATATTACCATAGAAAAATACTATTCATTCTACTTTCATCCTTTCAACGGCTATTCAGATGCAGAAAAAGAAGCCATACGTGAAAATTTGCTACTTGAATTTCAAGTCAACGAAGAAGAATTTGAAAACGAAAGGGAAAAAGAAGAACGTAAGATACTTTCTGAAAAAATAGATAAATTACAACAATTGGTAGAAAAAGGAGAAGGTGGAGAAAAAACTAACGCAGAAAACGCAATACAAAACATTCTCATTGAAAAAGGTTTCACACGCCAAGAACTTAATAATCCTGAAACCAGATTACTTTCTGTCATAGAAAGACGCATCCAAAAGAAAGAAGATATACTGAAAGAAATAAAAGTTGAAAGTTTATCTTTTAACTCATTCTATGAATTTTCTCTACGTATTATACCTATCATCTGCAAAGAGAACAAGATTGATTTTGACATTACTAACTATAAATTCTTATTGAAAAAATTTTATAAAGGAGGACAGTTAGAAAAAACTCTCAATGAAGATTTTGATACTTCCCTCTTTGAAGAACCCTTTATAGTTTTTGAAATTGATGCTATTAAAGATGACCCTGAACTATTCCCAATAGTAACCTTAATCATTATGGATGTTTTTATCCAAAAAATGAGATTAAAAAAGAACAGAAAGGCATTAATAATTGAAGAAGCATGGAAAGCCATAGCAAGCCCCATGATGGCTGGCTATATACTCTATTTGTATAAAACGGTACGTAAATTTTGGGTATGGCAATGGTTGTTACTCAAGAACTGGAAGACATAATTAGTAACCCTGTGGTCAAAAAACTCTATTATTAGCAACTCCGATATTATATGCCTATTAGACCAAAGTAAATTTATAGACAAATATCAAGAAATAGCAAATCTTTTATCCCTAACAGAAGTAAATCAAAAGCAAATATTTACCATAAATCAACTCCCTAATAAAGAAAACCGTAATCGGTTTAATGAAGTATTTATAAAAAGAGGAAACTATGGCAATGTATTTGGGGTAGAGGTTTCTCTACACGAATATTTCACATTTACCACAGAACGAATTGAAAAAGATGCTGTTGGATATTATCATATCATTTATGACAGTTTTCAAACAGGGTTGGATAATTTTATAATAGACCTAAAATCTTCCAAATTAAAAAATATGGATTGGGTTTTACAAGTCAATAAGGTACTAGGGTATCACTCCGAGGAAGGAAACTTAAAAGATATACTTAACATCATAGGACAACAGCCATTATATAAGTATATCCTAGATAAATACAAATGGCTTACAAACCGTTAAAGATAAATATCATGAAAAAAATCCTATTTATTTTAGTGGCAGCATCCACTTTAACCCAAGTTGCATATTCGCAAAAGGCAGTCTTGGATATAACCTGTATGGAAACACTTATAGCTAATCATAAGGTGCAACATACCTCTTTCTCTAAAGTGAAAGATAATGAAGCTCAAATAAGCCTTATACAAAAGCAAATCAGTGAAAAAATGGTTCAGATTGAGTTTTTCCAAAGTAAATTTTACAATAGCCTAAAATCTGTAGAAGCCATCATAAAAACCGGGAAAGATATTATCTACTGTACTGATATTGCAGCAGATATTGGAAAATACCAAAAACAGATGGTTGAACTTGCTGTAGGTGACCCAGCTTTATTATTGGTATCAGCAAAAACAGAGCTAGAACTAGTTAATCGTACTGCGGATTTGACACAATATATTTATCAAGTCGCTATTGTCGGGACTGATGTAAACCTTATGGATAATAAGCAAAGAATAGACTTGCTTAAGTATGTTATTAATGAACTAAGAAACATGAGAGGTATAGCATACGCTGTATGCCGACAAATGAAAACAGCAAAAAGAAATGGAGTATTACAAACATTAGCTCCGGGAGTATTTAAATACAAAGATAATCGTTCGAAATTAGTTGATGATTTATTACAGAATTATAAAGTAAAACCTAAAAGATAATATGAAAAGAGTGCTTTTATTTTTTTCCCTAATGTTGATTATTGGTACTTCTAATGTCTATTCCCAAATGCCAGTAAAGGATAAGGGAAAATGGAGTGTACTTAATAATATGGAATTTATGGATAGAGTACGACTACAACCGGAATACTATCATTACTGGATATGGTATAAAAAAGTTTTGGGCATTAAAATTCCTTTGCCGGGTTTAGGGTTACATGACAAATACGGGAAGGAAGATAGACGTAATTTCCAGTTACAAGAAATTCCCATGATGGCAGCCGTAGAGTACAATAAATCAGAAACGGAGAAAGAAGGATATAATGTTGATACCATATATAGGCAGGAACTCTTCAAATTTGGAGATAAAGAAATTGATTATCAATATACTTTAACGAAGAATCGCAGAAATGATATTCTTAATGATATAAATAAAAAACTTATCGAATATTCTTCTAATGGCGGTAATAAAGAACACGTTGAAGTTATAACTGATGAAGTTACTAGAATAAAAAAGAACATAGATATAATCCATGATTCACACATGAGTAACTCTAAAAAGAGGGAAGCCTATTTAGATTTTGATAAAGAGCTAATAGAGGTTCTTTCACTAATAACAAGATTGAATAATATAAATAAAACAATAATGAATCATGAATGAGTTAATA
Organism: Bacteroides fragilis; assembly: GCF_002849695.1. Classification (GTDB taxonomy): domain Bacteria; phylum Bacteroidota; class Bacteroidia; order Bacteroidales; family Bacteroidaceae; genus Bacteroides; species Bacteroides hominis. Next base: position 56,900 of record NZ_CP018939.1, on the reverse strand, counting down.
GATAAATTCTTATTTGAATTATTTGATGGACTAAGAGATAAAACAACTGTCCTATTCGGAGAATTTATTGCGGATGCACAAGCATTAGCAGCAATCTTTATGTTACTATATTTTGGAGTGGAAAGCTTCAAAATGATGAGTGGAGATAAAAAATTAGAGATTATTCCATTATTGCGTCCATTCGCACTAGGATTGGTTCTTATGTTCTGGGTTCCTTTTATTAATCTAATCAGTTATCCCGGAGAGTTATTAACAGCGCAAAGCAAGGCTATGTTTACGAACCAGATAGAAGAAGTAGAATTACTTTCTCGTAATAGATATGCACTCATTGATAGTGTAGCAGTAGAGTTATTACATACTTCATTAGAGGTTGAAAGAGCAGAAAACGAAGTTAAGGATAAGAAATGGTATGATTTTAGTATAGACTTTTCGGCTATTGGAGATAAGATAGCTGGATTATATGTATATGTAGTCGCTAAGGTCAAAATGATAATGTTTAATATCATTGAATTTATTGTTGTTACTTTTTGGCAAGTATGTACCTATTTTGTCTTTTTCCTACAAATTATATTCACAGGAATATTAGTTATTCTTGGTCCACTAGCTTTTGCATTCTCTGTTTTACCAGCATTTCGGGATGCTTATATACAATGGATAGCTCGTTTTGTCAGTGTTAGCTTATATTCATGTATTGCATATATAGTACTATCAATTTCTTTAGTAGTAATGCAATATGGGATAGAAAGAGAAATTGAAATTTTAGAATATGCGCTTAGAAATGAAGCTGCATTTGTTATGTATGTCGGAATGACTTCCGGAGGTGTCAATAGCTTCCTTCTCACAGCATTACTTGGAGCATTTTCCATGCTTACAATACCTTTTGTTTCTACATGGATTGTAAGTACAACTGGAGTAGGACAAGCAGTAGGCGGCATGGTTGGAGGAGCAGCAATCGCAACCAAAGCCGTAGCAGCTCCTGCCACAGGTGGAGCAAGTGCAGCGATGTAAAAAAGATTCATAATTTTTTAAACACACATAATCATGATTATTAAAAACTTAGAAAATAAAATTAAACTAGCCGGAATTTTATCTATTGGTTGTTTTGCAACTAGTATAGTTATTTCAGGTATGGTACTAGCCTTTTGTTTCTCTTTAGTAAAAGCAGAAAGAAAGAAAATATATGTCTTGGATAATGATGTACCTGTACTAGTGAAACAAACAGGTACAGAAGTCAACTTGGAAGTAGAATGTAAAAGCCACATAAATCTATTCCACACTTTATTTTTCACATTACCACCAGACGATGAATTTATAAAATACAACATGGAAAAAGCCATGTATCTAATTGATGATAGTGGATTAAAACAATATAACAACTTAAAAGAAAAAGGATATTTCAACACTATTTTAGCAAGTTCTGCAACTGTAACAATTATGACAGATAGCATCAAGATAGACATGAATAATCTATCTTTTGAGTACTATGGCATCCAACGTATAGAACGAGAAACATCCATTCTAAAAAGGCAACTTGTAACTACAGGGAAAGTAAGACAAATCCCACGTACTGAAAATAATCCTCATGGGCTTATTATCACAGATTGGAAAACGATACTCAATAAAGACCTAGATTATAAAGTAAAAAAGAATTTCTAATGAAACTGTTTAAACATAAAAAGAATGATAGAAAAGAAAATATCAAGACTAAAGCCGAACAAGCTACAGTTATTCTTCTTACTAAAATATTTCAAAGATTCGGAGTTAATAACGCTTGTGAACGCTTATTAGCATGGGCAGACATACACCGCAAAGCAATGTTTGGAATAACGATTTCATTTCTTTCTTTAGTTACATTTCTATCAATAGTAATGCGTCCATCGAGAAAACCAATGCAAGTTTTCAACGAAGAAAAGAACAAAATACAAATTAGCATCGACAGCAGCCTACAAAAAAAACAAATAGGAGTTGGAGATTTGTTAGAAGTAATTAAAATGCAAAATGAAATTAATGAACTAAGAAAGAATGGGAAATTAACTCCAGAAGACACTTTGCGAATAAAAGATTTATATAATAAATTAAATAAATAGCGTATGAAACAGATTGATATTAAAAAGCCCAAGTACATCATTCCTATACTCATCCTACCTTTTATCCTAGGAATAGGATGGTTAATTAAGGATATGGTAAACTCTGCCCCAGCAGAGGAAACTACATTAGTAGAAACGGAAGAATTAAATCTTGATATTCCTGATGCTAATTTAGAAAAAAGAGAGATAAAAAGTAAATTTGAATCGCTCAAAGGGGCTTTCAACAAATCTTCTGATTATTCATCTATACAAACTATAGATAAAGAAGAAGAAATTAGTGAAATTGAAAGCTCTGGCTCTCTTTACTCTAATGATGAAATAAGGCAAATTGACAGTTTAAATCAGGCTTCTAGAATCCGAGAAAAGGAATTGGAGCAACAAATAAAAGGTTTCCCTACTATAGATGAATCAAGTCAAGTAGAAACGAGAAAAGCTCCTGAAAAATCTAAAATGCAAGAAGAAATGGAATTGTTTAAAATGCAAATGGCTTATATAGATTCATTGCAAAATCCACGTCCTAGAATGCCTCAAAAAAAACAAGAGGAAAAACCCAAAGAAAAGGCTATAGAAGTTGTAAAAGCCAAAAATCCAGCAGAAGTATATTTCAACACTGTAGGGAAAGAACAAAAAACTTCACTAATCACAGCCATATTAGATGAAACTTTAAAAGTAACAGATGGTAGCAGAGTACGCATACGGCTTCTAGATGATATAATGATTAATGACGCTCTTTTAACTAAAGGCACTTACCTATATGGAAATGTATCTGGCTTTAAAGCTCAAAGAGTACACATTAATATTTCCTCTATAATGGTTGATGGTAAACAAATGAAAGTAGATTTATCTGTATATGATAATGACGGACAAGAAGGTTTCTTTGTTCCTTCATCAGCTTTTAGAGATTTAAGTAAAGATGTTGGTTCGCAAATAGGAAGTCAAACAATACAAATGAATAGTCAATCAGAAGGAGTAGAACAATTCGCTTTAGGTGCTTTACAAGATGCTTACCGTAGTACGACCCAAGCTCTCTCTAAAAACATCAAAAAGAACAAAGCCAAATTAAAATATAATACACAAGTTTTTTTAGTAAATAACAAAGATAAAGAACAATAATATGAGAAAGATTTTTTTTGCTTTATGCACAATGGTTTCTGTAATTACAGGAAACGCACAGAACACCCCTATTGGAGAAAACATCGAATTTGCAGGTGAAAACCCGGAAGAACTAAAAGTTATATACATCAACAAAGATGTTTCAACGCATTTTATAGCAATGGAAGATATAAAATACGTTGATATATCGGTCAATGATATTGTTGGCGATATTCCTACTGGTAACTCTCTTAGAATAAAGCCCACAAAAGAAGGAGCCAGTGGAGTTATCACCATTGTTACAGAAAGATTTTTCGTACAATATATGCTAGTATATAGTAGCGACTTAGCGAAAGCATACACTCGCTTTAATATCCCTTATGCTGATTTACGTAGCTATATGAACCCAGAAGTGAATTTAACCAAAGCACAAATGTATGATTACGCACATAGAATGTTTATTTCAAAAAATAAATTCTATGATGTTTCCAGCAAAAGTAACCTAATGAAAATTGTACTAAACAATATCTACACACTGGATAAGTATTTCTTTATTGATATTTCTATGATTAATAAAACAAAAATACGATATGATATAGACCAAATACGCTTCAAAATAGAAGATAAAAAACAAACAAAGGCTACTAATTTTCAATCTATAGAAATACTTCCATTGATGCAAGTTAATAAGAATCTTGTTTTCAAGAAGAACTATCGAAATATTTTTGTCTTTGAAAAGTTTACTTTTCCTGATGAAAAAGTGCTTACCATAGAAATATCTGAAAAACAGATTTCAGGACGTACGATAACATTAAGAATAGATTATGCAGACATTCTTCATGCAGATGCCTTTACCGAATAAATAAAAACAGGATTAATATGGAAACAAACTCACGCTCGGAGGCGGCAGCTTCACCCGTTAAGCAGGGACAGTACAGCCCCCGGAAAAGAAAAGACACAGCACCAAAGGTAAACCCGCAGCTTGCGGTAGAACTGGTATATCAGGAACTGAAAAGGGTGGAGGTCTATACGAAGCGCATAGAAAATGCTATGGAAAAAGGCAGCCAACTTGAGAAGTCTATAGAAGAACTAATAAAAACATTAAAAGAAGAATCCAAGGACCGAGAAGAATATTACATTGTAAAGCGAGGTGTTTTGTTTACACAGATACTTCTTCTCGGATTTTTAATTTTAATGGCTATATATTATTTCTGGTTTGAATAATTAAAAATAAGACATATGAGTATTCTCAATGAAAAAAAAGAAGTCACTCCGATTATAACCCCAAGTCTTGGTTATAAATTACGTTCCATTAACTGGAACGAGGATTTTTATTTTGACAACCCTATCGATAAAGAAAAAATAAATAGTATTCCCAAAGCTATAGAAATAGCCAAAGATATATTTCTTGCTATCGAGAAGAGTGGAATGCAGTATAGAGAAACTTATAAATGGGATGAACATTTATATTTCAAAATGACAGCGGAAAATATTTTTGCAGCAACCATATACTATTACTGCAAACACTATCCTAAAGAGTATTGTAATCTTGCTTATATCATAGCAACCGTATGTAATCCTGACATGAGCATTTTATCAGAAATGCTAAAGCGTGATAGGGAAACTGAAATATTTATAAGAGGATTGAATGAGTGTCATACCTTAAATGTTGGTTCAGAGTTCACAGGAATCAAAAATGAATTAACAACATATCTAGGAAGACTATATACTAAAGAATTCTTCTATTTGTTCATAGAAGGAAAATATTACCCAAGTACATCCCAATTTATCCTATTTAGCTATTTCGATAATGTAATATGGCAAGTGGAACAATTACAGAAAAATGATTTTTTGTTCTTTGAATCAAATGCAAAAAAAGAGAATGATAAACAATCCTTATCAGATAAGGATGAATCTATAACAGAAGAAGAGCATGGCATTCCTCTCGAAAGGCTAATATCGACAAGACATCTTTTCTCAGGAATTAAATTTGAATCCCCAGAAAAAAACGGAACTAATAATATTAAATAATAACACAATGAAGAAAATTATATTCATTATTATGATTTCATTTATTTCCCTAAAGTCTATGGCTGGTGATGGTGATAAGTTCTTTAATATTTCAGGAGGTTGGCAATGGAAAAATACTGTCAATGCAGTTATAGGGCTGGAATTTGAAGGGAAATATCACAATGCTTATGAACTATATATTGATTTAGCCACAGCATATGATAAATGCCCTGTATGTAATAAAGTATGTTCCGATAGTTTTTGGAACTATAAAACTTTCGGTATAGGTGCTGCATATAAACCTACAATATCACGAGGTAAAAACAGTATTTTTAGATGGCGGTTTGGAGCAGATTTAGGAGCTAACAGAAAAGGCTTTCAGGCTTCCATTGATATAGGTTTAGAGTATAGTTATTCATTTAGAAATGGGATGCAAGTCTTTGTAATGCAGAAAAATGATTTTGTATTTTGGACACGTGACCATTTCCGAAATGGATTACTAGTAGGTGTTAAATTTCCAATAAATAAATAAGTATGAAAAAGATTTATATAATTCTATTATCCATTATAACCATAATATCATCATGTACAAAACATGAAGATATTATAGACACATCATTACAGCCGGGTAGTATCTTATGTAGTGATGGAAGTATAGTGCATCCCTCACTTTTTTCACCCAACGAAAAAGAAGCTATTGGAGTTGTATTTTGGTGTAATGATGGGAATAACCCCAATATAAAAGAAACCGCTTATGCCGTATCATTAGAAGATTTAGAAGAAAAATTTTTGATAAATACAGACGAGGACATAGCTAATGTTTCCGAAGATGAAAACAGCTTTGATGGAGCAGCTAATACTGCCGCAATAATGAACTTTGCTATAAAAGATAGTATAGCCTATCCAGCAGCCCAAAAAGCTATAGAATACGCACCAAAAGGTGTTACAGGTTGGTTTATTGGCTCTGTTGCACAAAATAAAGCAATCTCTAACAATCTTGAAAAAGTATATTCTTCTTTCGCAATCATTGGAGGTACATACTTTGATGGTTGGTACTGGAGTTCTACAGAAGATGGAGCAGGCAAAGATACTCCTAAAGTTTTTGCGCTCATTTCTTCATTAACAAAAGGAAGAGCAACCAGTACAAGCAAAAAAAATTCATTTAAAATCAGACCAATTATAGCAATAAGATAATCATGAAAAAGAAAATAATAATACTAGTAGCCTTCGTTATCTCATTTCTTACTGCGTGTACTTCAACGCATATGATAACTTTCAGTAACGCTGAACTAAGCGACAAAGAAAAAGACATGATAGAAAATAATAGTAATTATTCAACCGCTTCAATAGTTGGTGGAGCTGCAAAATTAGTTAAAGAAGAAAGAGATAAAGCTATTCAAGAAAAGCTAGAAGCTAGGAGAAATAAACTAAAAGCTATTGATGGCTTAACAATCTCCAGTTACAAGGACAAAAATGGAAAGGAACAATTTAAAGCAACAGCTCAAAGTGAAATCTTGTTCAAATTTGATTCTTATGAATTGAACGAAGAAGCCCAAAAAATGCTTTCAGACCTATGTAATATCATTACTGAAATACCAAATACTAAAATTAAAATAATTGGGCATACGGATAATGTAGGAGAAAAAGAATATAATATTATACTTTCCCAAAATAGAGCAGCAGCAGTAGGTAATTACCTTAGAACTATTGGTATAGAAACAAACAATATAACGGAAGAGGGAAAAGGATATAGTGAACCCATTGCAGACAATACAAGTGAATCCGGACGTGCTAAAAACAGGAGAGTAGAAATGTTCATCATTTGTGATGAATATTAAAAAGAAAATTTCTCTTAACAAAGACCGGAAAATAAAATTTTCGGTCTTTGTTCTATAATCGAAATATAGAAATTGATACCTATTCTTTCGGGGTTCCGGCAGTGATGGGCAAGCATAGCATGATGAAATGATACCGAATTATTATTCCTGGCACATTCTGCAGAGCGACCTTTTGATACCAAATACTAAAAGCTGCCGGAAGTCGGCCGCAAAAAATTGATACCATAAAACATTAGGGAAAAAGAACAGGAACAAAAAAGTCGTATTTTGCGGTAGTCATAAATAGGGATATCACCAACATTTACTACAAATATTACTTTAGAGTAACATCTGTAATAAATGTTAGTTAGCGATACCCCTTATACAGATTATTGTTTATACATCTTTTACAATATCTGTAAAGTTGGACCAGTTTTCTACTTTGTAACCTCTAATGTCACGTACTGACTTTCTGAACCATTCTATTTTCTTTAGTGCTTCAATGGCTCGGAACAGGTTGCCCAAATCTTCGCTTTGTGTAAGGTATGTACTTCCCTGTATCCAATCGAAACTATTTTTCTTTAAGACTTCCTTAATTTCAAAGTAAGCACGATTATACGGTTTTCCGTAGTGCTTTTCAAGGTCTGAAATAGACATATCAAAACTTATGGCAAACATACTTCTTCTGTTTGAGGTTTAAACAAATCTTCCTGTCCGAAAAACACATTCTTATCCTCTGTTTCGGCAGAAATAACTATACCAACAAATGGGTTGTTTTCAACCTCTATCACTGTCCCACTTATCCAATTCGGTAGCTTGGTTAGGTCGGGAGAAATTAAAACTTTATCTCCTATTTTCATACTTATAATTTTTTTATGTTGTAAATATAGTACTTTCATTTATCGTTATAATGTCCTTTTGCAGAAATCACTGTAACGGTTACTATTTCTTCTTCAATAGTGTAAATCATCCGGTTGAACTTGTCTATTCTTCTACTCCAAAACCCCGAAAGGTTATCTTTTAAGGGTTCTACTTGTCCTGTTCCTGTAGTTGGGTGTTCTCTTAATTCTAAGAGCAACCTTTCAATTTTGGTTATTGAGGCTTTATTCCCCGATTTTTTCAGTTCTGCAATATCTTGTACCGCTTTTGGCTCAAATTCGATGATATATGCCATATCAAAGACTATTGATGAAGTTTGTAATATCTTCCACAGAGTGCAGAACTACGGTAGCCTTTGTTTTTCCCTCTTTGTGTTCTTTTACTCGTTCTTCGACTTCTGCAAGATTGACAGGATTTGCAAAGTATGCGTCACCACTTGGACTTGGGTTTGAAATCTCAATCTTTAGAGTGTCAGCTTTTGAAACTAAAATGTATTCAATAAAAGCCTTTACGCTTTTGCCCTGTGAAGCTGCCATGATAGACAATTTTTGTAATGTTTCAATGGGCAAATCAATGTTTTTTCTTTTCTTCTGTAATGCTATTGTTGCCATAATCTTTTAGAGTTTTCTACAAAGGTAGAAAATATACATTATATACACAATGTATATTATTGATTTAACATAGGTAAGCAAAGAAAAACACTTTGTATGTTATGCAATCGGAACTATTCCCATTAGCCCACAATGCTATATTATATATATAAATAATATATGAATATATAATATGTGATTAATACGCTTCACTTCCCGAAGCACAGAAAGAACTACACGAAAATATTCTTTTCCCTAAAGTTTGTTGTGCCGTTTCTCTCCACTCCTGAATACAGAAAAACGGTTGCACTATAAAGGGAATGATACCGACACTATTCAAGAACTACCGTCCATCAGCAAAAGGATTTCATCTAATTGATACCTTTTCTGCAAACACAGGCAGGAAACCGGGAAAGAATTTGATACCGTACACTTCCGGGTTCTGCTGGACATGGACGAAGAGAAAACATTATTTTGATACCAAAAACTTTAGGGAAAAATAAAACTTCGGCAATCTGTAAATCAGAAACCATTTTTAACAAAAACAATTGTCCTATTATTTGCGACATTTATAGAAAATCACTATCTTTGAGTATTGTAAATAAAGAGATAAACAAACCTTTAAAGCTGGTTTGGCTGCCAGCATAAAGAAGAGCAAACAACATTATGAATATCTTAAGATTTTTTTTAAGTAGCCTTTTATGGGGTATGGGTGGAGTTCTTGTATTAGCAATCTATGCGTATAGTGAACTAGTCTATTTGATTTTTATTTGTATTGCAATAATAGTATTAACTATCTACTACAAAAAGCCCATAATAAAAATGTATGCAGAAATCTTTAATGAATTAGGAATCACTAAGTACGTTACACTAACTAAAAATCTAAAGAAGTTCAAAGAACCTATTTACAAACTAATCAGTTCTATAAGTTTATGGTAATCTTATTATAGTTATCTTTGTAACATACAATAAAGACATTGAATTTATGAATAAAGAAATGAGCTTGGATGTTGCCCTTGATATTATCGGGACGCTCCGCATGATGAAGATTGACGAAATTTCTAATGAAGCTGATGAAAACAGAAAAAAACTACTCCAAAAAGAACTTTCTGTTCTCAACACAGAAGAAAAAATAGCTAACGGACTATTACAGTTTGAAGTTTCGGAAAATGTGCGTTTATCTGTTATGGATAAAATACAAAACTATTACGCACCCAAATTGAAAGCATACTATGCAACGCTATGAAGTGGAAGCCATCTTTGAACAAAAAAAAGATGGCTTATTTGAAGATATTAATATATCATCACAAAAGCCTATTGCTATAATCTTAGGTGGGCAACCAGCTTGCGGAAAAAGCACTCTTATAAATGTTGCAAAGAAAGACCATCCTAACTTAGATTTTCTCACTGTTAATGGTGACCTTTACAGACTGTTTCACCCCAATAAGGAGTTAATAAAAGACCCTATTAAATATCCTATTGAAACTCAAATTTTTTCTAGTGTTTTTACTGAAAAACTAATAGAAGAAGCCATTAAACGGCAATGCAACATTATTATAGAAGGAACTATGAGAAATCCAGATGTACCTTTAAAGACTGCACAAAAATTTAAAGATGCTGGATTCATGGTTGAAGCATATATTATTGCAGCCCCCAAGGAGTTTACCCAACTAGGACTTTACAATAGGTATCAAGAAGAAGTACTAAGTAAAGGACAAGGACGATTAGCCGACATTGATTCACATAACAAAGCCGTAAATGGACTAATAAAGTCTGCAAACCAATTATACAGCGACAAGGCTGTAGATAAGATTTCTATCCACACCTACTTAGCGAAAGAAAGAGTTAAAGATTTTAATCTAGTAAATGGAGAATGGAGTTGTAAAAGTATGCCATCTATCTTTATAGACGAAAGTCGGGCAAAACAGATGAAGAATAAAGAAATACTTAACACCAACATTCAAAAAGGAAAAGAATTTATTGAATCCGTCACTAATCCCGAAGTAAAAAAAGGAATGAAAGAAGCACTGTCACAGCTTCAATCTTCATTAGAAAAAGTTCAAAGACAAGAAAAAGGATTAAAAAAAGGTTTCTTCTAATTATTCAATTAAAAAAGAGGACTGGCTTTTCCAATCCTCTTTTTCTATTTATTTGCGTCTTAACTCATTATCTATTTGCTGTGAGATTTGTCCTTTAACGGTTCTGATTACCTCATTAATATAATCAAGAATAGGCTTAGGGTCTATAGTCTTATCTTTGTATTCCATTTGAAAATGTAAGTGTTCTCCTGTACTGCGCCCGGTACTTCCACTAATGCCTATTGGTTGCCCGGCTTCAACAGCTTGTTTCGCATTTACAAGCACATTGTACAAATGCCCATAAATAGAAGTAAAATCACCATGACGCACTTCTACATAATTGCCTAACCCTTTATTTTTTCCTGTTTTTACAACCATTCCCGGCATTATCGAATAAACATAGTCGTTGTTACCTTTAAGGTCTATTCCCCTGTGGTTTGCTATTTTTCCAGTAAATGGGTCTTTTCTTTTACCATAATGGGAAGTTATCACCATCGAATCAATGGGCAAAGATAAATACCTTCTTTGCTTCCAGTATGCAAGCCGTTCTGTAGTCAAAGCATCATTGACAACAACTGCCTTTTCTTTTTCTTCTATCAATTTATTTTCTGTTGTTGCTAATACCGGCTCCGTTTTAGGAATATCTTTTTTCTGCAATACCGTATTGAACTGACAATAGCTATTCACTGAAAAAAACAGTGAACAGGAAAAAAATACAATAAACTTATTCTTCATATTGATATTTTTATTACTTTTGAGCAAAAATATACATTACATGGATAAAAAGCAAGCTATTTTTAATGAAAATGATATTCCATATAAAGAATTAGAACTAATTGGAGTATCAAAAGAACAAATATGGTCTTTGGATAGGACTAATATCACAGCTCTGTTATCGGGAAAAAGAACTAGTTTACTAGACCTCACTTTTCATGATAACAAGGGAGAGGAAATAAGCATGAAAGGAAAAATAAGTCTATACTGGAAAGACAACAACAATGCTGGCGTTAAAATTCATCCAGTCAGACCAGAAATCATGAATGATATAAATCTTAAGCCAAAGGAATTAGAACGACTTCAAGATAACGAGGTAATAGCAAAAACTATTAACAATGAAAAATATCTCGTACAGTTAGACCCAGAAACAAACGAATTGCTCAAAGCAAAAATCAAAAGCATTTCAATACCTTCAAGCATAAAAGGAGTTGAGCTGAACAAGCAACAAAAGGAAACTCTAAAATCAGGCAAGGAACTTATTTTAAATGTTGACAAAGAAAAAATAGCCATAAGATTAGATTTAAATAATCCAAAAGGAATAAGATTCTTAGACTTTGAGCAGCAGCAGAAAATAGCTTATGACCGACATAACCCACAAATCATAGGAACTATTCATACTGATAAAAACAGAAGTGAATATATAGAATATATGAAAGGACAAAAGCCGTCACTTGGAAATGATTCTCTGTCTAAAGTAGAACATAAATTCAAATTATAAAATGGAAGAAAAGAAAAATTTTGAAGCTCTGCAATATAGCTATGAAAATGCAGGACAATTCCGAGCCATAGCAGCAGTTCTTGGATATTCAGAAGAATACCGAAATGGCGATATTACCTTTTCCAAAGGTAATGAAACATACACTTATCCACTAAAAACACTTAAACTTGGCAATTTAGGAGATAATAGAGAATCCGTATTAGAACAATCTAAAGAAAGAATTATCAGCTTTTTTGACAAGGAACAAGCTAGCAATAATTTTCAAGAATATAGCCAATATTTACGAGAAAATCATAATGTCGCCATCATAAAATGGGATGATATAAAACAAGGAACTAACAAGAATGAAGGATATAAAGACGGATTTACAGTCATTGACCTTGAAAATAAAATTGCATATAAAGGAGAAGACCTTTATCGGTATGCTTATGAACAAAACCAAACCCTAGATGGTAAAGGTTCATATGTTGATATAGACTGGAACAAGTTTAATGAAGTAGGAGTTAAACCGGAAAATTTAAGCCCCGAAGATGTTATAAACATAAAGAATGGAAAAAAAACAGGTATGCTAAATTTTTCCATTGAAGATACTCCTAATAATAGAGAATTTCTAGACAATGAAAAAGTTTCCTATAAAATAGAAGATGGGAAACTCAATTTTGAAGGGAAAGCAACAACTCTTAAATATATAACAGCCGACAATACACCTGAAAATAAATCTAAATTAAAAGCAAATGAAATTGACTTCAAAGAAGAAGGGAAACGCATCAAAATTGATGGTATCAATGCTAGAAAGCTGGCGATAGCAGCTATTACAGTGGTTTATCCAATCGCAGGGATAGCCATTTTACTCATTCCTAAACGGCAAGAAATAAAAAGTGATTTGTCCTTTACAAAAGATGAAATAAAAGCTCTAAAAGCTGATAATGTCGTAGTAAAGACTAATTCAAAAGGAGAAAGAACATTACACCAACGTGATAAAGATACTAATGAGATAGTATCAATAAAGGCAAAAGATATTCATATTCCCCAAAAGCTTGGAGGAATAGAGTTAACCCCTATGCAGCAAGAAAATCTCAAAAATGGGAAAGAAATAACCATTGTAAACGAAGAACTGAACAAAGCCGCAAAAGTAAGACTAGATTTGAATGCCAAAAATGGATTATCCATTAAAGATGCAAATGCCATAGAAATTAAAGCTACTGAAAAGAAAGAACAAACACTAGGGAAAGAAAAACATATATCTGACAAAGAAAGATTAGAGTTTGTTGCTCAAAAAGGAGCTAAAGGAATTGACGAAATTTTTAAAGACAAACCTACTGAAATGGCTGCCTTTTTAGAAAAATATAAGCTATCTAAAGATTATGCTTCTTACAAGGAAGTAGAAAAAACATATTCCAACTCTAAGGAAGCTACAAAACAAACTATCGGAGAACAAATATCTACCCAAATGGATAAAATAGATAGTTCTATTAAAGCAACTGCGAAGCAAGAAGCATCTATTCTCGGATATGGCAGAACCTATGGGAAAAATAATGATACACCAACAATGAAACTATAATATTATGCTAACATTTGACGATTATAAGGCTAAAATATCCATCATTCAAATTCTTGAAGATTTAGGGTATAAACAAGACATTAGCAAAGGAAAGATTTCGCCTGTTTTTAAACTAACAGACGGAACAGGTAACAAGTTGGATGAAATCATTATCAAGAATCCCCATAGTGTACAAGAGCATTATTATGATAGGAACTATAAAGGTGGAGATTTAATCCAGTTCATCAAAAATCATATTAATGACTTCCCACAATTCCAACATCAAAATACATTTGTGCGAATTAATATGATTCTAGGACATTACGCTAATGAGCCTTATACTCCTAAATATGAAGCATTCAAAACAATAAAAACAGAGAATAAATCTTTCGATAGAGATAGATACAAAGAATTTCCTACTACAATTGCTGATTTAAGATTTCTTACGAATGAAAGAAATATCAATCATCAAGTAGTAGAAAAGTTTCTCCCATTTATAACAAGGGTTAAAGACTTACAGGGAAACGGCAATTACTATAATATAGGTTTCCCCTATATTAATCCAACAGATAAAGACAACAAAGTAACGAATTACGAATTACGAAACTATGGATTCAAAGGAATGGCAGCCGGGGGAGATAAAAGTAACTCGCTCTGGATTGCTGATTTTTGCCCACATCCACAGATGGCAAAACATATATATTTTGCAGAATCCGCTTTAGATGCTATGAGTTTCTATCAACTCAATGCCAATAAAATCAAATTAGAAGAAAGTGTGTTTTGCAGCGTAGGAGGATACATTTCACCTAATCAAATAAAAAACACTCTATCACGATATCCACAAGCTAAAGTACACACCTGTTTTGATAATGATTTAAATGGCAATCTGTATGACATTAAAGTACATGGAATCATTAGCAATTCAGAAATAGCAATAAAAGAAAATAAAGACGATGTGCTTTTTAAGACTAAAGGCAGGGAATTTAGTATTAACAAAAATGACATTTCACTAGAAAGTTTTAGAGAAAAAAGCAAAATAGTAGCTCCCATGATTTCTCATAAAGCAGAAAAGGCTAAAGATTTCAATGAAATTCTAATGAAACAGCATGAGCAAAAAAAAAGTATTAAGTTATGAATAGAACAAGCATAGCTTCTGATGATATTATATTAAAGCCCAAATTCCGATATTGGTTGATGAAAAATTTCCTTTTAATCATATTAGTGATTTCCGTATTCGTCTTTAGTAAATACATTAGGGGACATGAATTATTAAAGTTCATCAGTGGAACAATATTAGTATTATTGATATTTACTATCTTCTACAGATATGTTTCAATGCTACTTTGTACTAAATGGATTATAACCAGAGAGCAGATAAAAATATATCAAGGAGTACTTTCAAAAAGGATTAACTACATAGAATTATATCGAGTATATGATTATGAAGAAAAACAAAGTTTCATTCAGTCTTTAATAAATAACACTAATATCTATATCTATTCTGGCGATAAATCAACACCAAAGCTACTGATGAACGGTCTTAAAGCCAATAGTGGCATAATTCAAATCATCAGAAATAGAGTAGAAGAACAAAAAAAGAAAAAAGGAATATATGAATTTACAAACAGATAATATGAAAAGAATACTTTTATTTTTTTCCCTAATGTTACTGTTGGGAAACATAAAAGGGCTGGCACAATCTATTGTTATTGATCCGGCAATGATTGGAACATTGGTTTATTCCCATCAGGAGCAACAAGGCGTACTGAAAGACATACAAAGTGAGGAAACTAAAATCCGTAACTTTCAAATTCTAATTCAACAAAAAATGAGCCAAATTCAATCCTTACAGGAAAAGACATACAACTATCTTTCTACAGTTAATGCTGTTGTGAAAAATGGAAAAGATATTATTTATGCTTCAACCTTAGCTAAAGACATAGCTAAGTATCAGTCCGAAGCAGCTAAATACGCAGTTGGAGACCCTAAATTATTAACCATAATTGCAAAAACAGAGTATGAACTTATCAGTAGGAGTGTAGATTTAATGATATACATAAACAATATAGCTTTGCAAGGTGGTGAAAAAAATCTTATGGATAATAAGCAAAGGATAGATTTATGTATTCACGTGGTCAATGAACTTAGACGAATGCGAGGACTTGCATACGCTGTATGCCGACAGATGAAATCCGCTAAAAGGGCTGGAGTACTCAAAACACTTGCACCCGGACAATTTAAATATGTAAATAGTGGAAAACAAAAAGTAGATAATATTTTAAACGGTATCAAATGGATTAGTAAAGGAGGATATTAATGGATAATGATACAATCAAAGATTTAGGCTTATGCCCTATTTGCCAAAAAGGGCATATGGTAAAAGGTAGTTTAGGATATTCCTGTAATTACTTCAAAAACATGAATGACAAGTGTACATTTAACATCTATCATTCATATTGGGGAAAAGAGATTACGGAAGAAATAGCCACCCAATTAATAACAACAGGGAAAACAGATATATTCCACGACTTCCATAATAAAAAAGGAGTTCCTTTTTCTGCATATTTAACTATCGAAAATGGAATTGTCGTTCCTTCTTTCGTGAATGAAGTCTTAGAAACTCCATGTCCTGTGTGTGGTAGAGAAATTGAAATTTTACTAAATGGATATGCTTGTAAAGGGTATTCGCAAAAGGATAAGGACAACAACAGAGTTTGCAACCTCTATATACCCAAAACTATTGCACAAAGAGAAATACCTTCGGAAGCAGCAGAAATACTTGCCAGTGGTAAAAAAACACCGTTCATGACTGGATTTAAATCAAGAGAAGGCTATGAGTTTTCTTCACGGTTAGTTTTAACTGAAAATTTAGATATATCCTTTGATAACACATTATGTGCGTGTCCTAGGTGTGGAGGAAACTTATATATAAACAAAAAAGCCTATAATTGTTCCAATTATAGGAATGAAGCCATAAAATGTGATTTTGTCATTTGGCGTGAAATGTCAGGACGTATTATAACTCCCGAAGAAGCAATAGAACTTTGTGAGAAAAAAGAAACCCCTGTATTAACCGGGTTTCATGATAAAAATGGGCAACCAATGGAAAGAAAACTTGTATTGAATGATGATTTTAAAGTAAAACTAATATGAAAGTAGAATTTATAATTTATAGTCCTTTTTTTAAAGAGAGAGGAATGAGTGTAAAGGCTGATTGGAATTTTCCGCACCTTCCAAGGGTAGGCGAAGAAATTTCAGCTCACATTATAATGTTTCAGAATGAATTTACCTATCAAAATTTATTAGAATATCTGACAGATGAAGCCAAAAGTGATTTTAATAAATTCAATGATAGAGAGAATGATTTAGAAGGAAATTTCCAAGCATGGATATATGATGTTATTCAATCCGTCAATCTCGTTGAATCAATACATTATAGACCAAATACGGAAGACTATACAGAAATAATTCCTGAAATTTATTTAAGTGATTTAAGTAATTAAATATCATTGATATGCAAATGAATAAGACTGATTTAATCAAAATGGTTGCTGAAAAGGCAAATAAGCCAACAAAAGAAGTAGCAGAAATAATAGATAGTTTTTTCAAAGAATTATCTCAAAATCTAAGAGAAAAAGATGTTTCTATAAAAGATTTTGGTACTTTCAAGAAGATTATTCAGCCAGCTCGGATAGCTAGAAATCCGGCAACTGGAGAGCCTGTAGAAGTTCCAGAAAAGGAAGTTGTTAAATTCAAGCCTTCCAAAAATGTACTTAATATGAAATGGCTATGATAGAAATAAACATCCATATTCCCATAGATGGTGTAAATAATATTTCCATACCAATCTATTTGCCTGTAGTTCCAAGGGTTGGAGAAAAAATTTATCTATCTGACAATCAAATAAATAATCTGATAAGTCTATTAGAAGAAGAATATTCTCACAATCCACAAACAAAAGAATGGAAAGAATCAATAAGACGGTTCACCAATATTGAGGAAGTAGCATATAATGCAGCAAATGGAACGATACATATTGAATTATCAACTATTTAAAGGAAACAATATGAAAAAGTATTTATCATTAGTAATGATTGGTTTAAGCCTTATGTTGTCTGGATGCAGTAAAGACGATAACAACAACCCCGATACTCCACCTACAGGAGATACAGGAAAAGTACGTTATGAAGCTACCGTAAGCGACCCAGAAAATTTCAAGCTCCTAATACATTATACAGTAGGAGTAGATATTTCTTCCGAAGCTCCCGAAGAAGCTGCCAAGGAAATTCTTGTAGAAAGCCCATTTACATTTGAGCAAGAAGCCAAACAAGGAACATATTTATGGCTATCTGCCTACCCTGTACCTAAAAATGAAGAAAACCTTGAAAATTTACAGTTACCAAAGAAAGTAGAAGTAAAAATTTTTATTGATAATAAACTGCATAAGTCTAACAGTGGTGAAAATTATGCAATGGTTCAACATATATTCGGACAGGAAAATTATCGATAGAACTGATACCTTTTCTACCAACACAGGCAGGAAACCGGGAAAGAATTTGATACCAAATACTTCCGGGTTCTGCCGGACGTGGACGAAGAGAAAACATTATTATGATACCAAAAAATAAAAACCAATACCACTCTCATTACATAAAAGAGTGGTATTTTCATTTGAATTAAGATGAAAGACCAAAAAAGATTATTACACAAGTGTCTATTAGAGGACATTCCGGCTTTCGTAATATGCGGAACAGATATCTGTTCCGTCCAAACGATGGAAGCATATTACCAGATAGCAGTAGAAAAAGGTTGCAATAGCAATTTTTTAGAAGACTTGAAATTAGCTATAGAAGATTTCAAGGCTTTTCAATGTGATGAACCTGAAAAAGTTAAAATACCCGATTAAGTCATGGAAGAAAGCAAAGAATTACAAAAACTATATGGATTCATGCAAGCATTCATTTATATAACTGTTTGCATCGAGATTCTACTATTTGTTCATTTTCCCTTTAGTGAACAAATAATGCCGTTATTATCAAAAATGGCAAAAATACCTATCTATTCTAATATTCTTTATAGTAAACTATTTACATTCTTTATTATAATGGTTACTTGTATTGGAACACGTTCAAAAAAAGATTTGGAATTAGACCCAACTAAACAAATCATTTTTCCTTTAATCTTTGGATTTATTATGTTCTTTGGAAGTGTATGCTTTCTTTTCTTCAAAGAAAAAGGAGAAACTAGTTTAGAATGGTATAATATAGCTTACATTATACTATCAATTATTGGAGCTACATTAATAAATTCAGCCCTAGATAACATATCCAAACGTATTAAATCAAACTTTATGAAAGATAGATTTAATATAGAAAATGAAAGTTTTGAACAATCTAAAGATAAGGTAGAAACAGAATACTCTGTCAATATTCCGATGAAATTTTTCTATAATAGAAAGTGGCATAATGGATGGCTGAATATATGTAACTGTTTTCGTGGAACTTTTGTAATAGGAACGCCCGGAAGTGGTAAATCTTTTTCTGTTATAAATTCTTTTATAAGACAACATTCAGCTAAAGGATTTGCAGAAGTAGTTTACGACTTCAAATTTCCAGAACTTGCCAAAATTGCATATTATAATTATCAAAAGAACAAGCAATTAGGAAAAATACCAAGTAACTTCAAATTCAATGTTATCAATTTTTCTGATATTGAATACAGTAGAAGAATAAATCCATTGAAACGAGAATATATAGAAATCCTAGCAGATGCAACAGAAACGGCAGAAGCATTATATGAGAGTTTACAAAAAGGAGATAAAGGAAGCGGAGGTAATAGCGATTTTTTTAAAACATCAGCAGTAAACTTGTTAGCAGCTTCTATTTATTTCTGGTCTAGATATGAGAATGGCAAATATTCAGATTTACCGCATGTACTGGCTTTTCTTAATCAAGAATATGATGTATTATTTAAAGTCCTTTTTTCCGAACCTGAATTAAAATCACTAGTTTCCCCATTTGAAGCTGCGTATAAATCAGGGGCAGTGGACCAATTAGAAGGACAGATGGCAAGTCTAAAAGTGCAGTTATCAAGACTGGCAACTAAAGAATCTTTTTGGGTATTTAGTGGCAATGATTTTAATTTAAAAGTGTCAGATAAAAAAGACCCAAGTTATCTTATTATAGCAAACAACCCTAAAACACAAAGTATGAATAGTGCTTTAAATGCACTTATCATAAATCGATTAACTAGGCTTGTCAATACAAAAGGTAACTATCCTACCTCAATCATAGTAGATGAATGTCCCACATTATATTTTTATCAACTCGCAACACTACTTTCTACTGCACGTAGTAATAAGGTTTCAATTTGTTTGGGGTTACAGGAACTACCGCAATTAGAAGAACAATACGGCAAAGCTACCGCAAAAACTATAACCTCAATTATAGGTAACACTTTATCTGGGCAAGCAAAAGCTCCTGAAACTCTAGACTGGCTACAAAAACTATTTGGAAAAGTTAAACAAGTAAAAGAAGGTGTTACCATCAGAAGAAACGAAACAACAATTAATATGAATGAACAAATGGATTTTGTTATCCCGGCATCCAAAATTTCTTCATTACAGGCTGGTACATTAGTAGGGCAAGTTGCATTAGATTTCGGACAAGAAGATAATTTTCCAACAGCGATGTACCATTGCAAAACCAATTTAGATTTAAAAAAAATTAAGAAAGAAGAAGAAGCCTATAAAGAACTGCCAAAAGTATATAACTTTGGGACAGCAGATAATAGAGAGAAATTACTGCAAAAGAACTTTAAGAGAATATACGACGAAGTAGAAACAGTAATAGAACAATATGTATAACATTACATTGCCAGTTTTAGGTACGAGGTTAAAACAAATCCGAGAGCATGTAGGATATTCCCAAGCTCAATTAGCTGAACAGCTAAACTGTAAACAGAATGCAATTTCAAATCTTGAATTAGGAAAAGGAGGTAGTCTAAAACTTCTATTTCAAGTGCTGAATTTTTATTCTAACTATGTTTTTATAGATTTAATATTCAGTGAAAAGTTTTATCTAATTTCTAATACAGAAGAAGATGAAGCACAAAAAGCTAATTATAATTCTGTAATAATAGAAATCATTAGACAATCAGAAAAAAATTATGAAGAAGCTGTGTCAAAAGCTAAAAAAGAACTAGAAGCTAATCTTCAAAAAGCCATCAATTTATTACAGCCCTAATCAAATAAAAGAGAGTAATTTATACTCTCTTTTATTTGACAACAACATTTCTTCAAGGAATTTAATACCTATTCTTTCGGAGTTCCGGCACTGATGGGCAAACATAGCATGATGAAATGATACCGAATTATTATTCCTGGCACATTCTGCAGAGCGACCTTTTGATACCAAATACTAAAAGCTGCCGGAAGTCGGCCACAAAAAATTGATACCATAAAACATTAGGGAAAAAGAACAGGAATAAAATATCATATTATATATATAAATAATATATGAATATATAATATATGAATAAATGGATATATAATATGTGATTGATACACTTCCTCGAAAACCGGAAAGAGCTACACGAAAATTTTCTTTTCCCTAAAGTTTGTTGTGTCGTTTCTCTCCACTCCTGAATACAGAAAGACGGCTGCATTATAAAAGAAACGATACCGCACATCATTCCGGAACTGCCGTCCATCAGCAAAAGGATTTCATCTAATTGATACCTTTTCTGCGAACACAGGCAGGAAACCGGGAAAGAATTTGATACCGTACTTTTCCGGGTTCTGCCAGGCATGGACGATAAGAGAACATTATTATGATACCAAAAATCATTTTTACTTATTCATTGAGGTATAGCTTCAATATCATAACTATTATTCTTTGTTTTCACAATCTTATATTTCCCTTCTTTTATACCTAAATTCCAGTTTTTCAATAAATCCATAATATATTGAAATAAATCCTCGGATATTCTTATTTCTACTCCTGATTTTAAATCACATACAAGTAAACTATCTTTTATAAAAAGATGTTTTTTCACCCTTTCCAATGCTTTAAGATAAATAACTTGATTTAACGCATAATATTGATTCTGTCCATTCCCTGTAAACGGATTTATTGCCATTTCTGACATTTTCCCTTTAGTTTGAAGAAATGTTGTATCAGTTATAGCCGCCTTATATCTATTAGCTTCTTCCCACATTTTTTCTTTACTCAATCGTAATTCTTCATTCACTTTATCCCCCTCACCACCAACATAAGAAAGTTCATTCAAATTATTATTTGTTATATTTTTCTTTTCATTGCTACATTGATATAAAAACAATAAAACAAATATTGAAATAAGTGATATTTTTTTCATTATTATAATCTACTAAAATGTTCTTCAAAAAAATAGAAGGTTAGATGTTATAATATCTAACCTTCTAAATGTAAATTATTTACCCTGTTGATAAGTAATGACAGCAAGTTGACTTACATTTCTCAATGAATAAATATATACTTGGGAATCTGGAACAACCACACTTGAAGCAATGTAATTATAACTACAAGTAGGATTACTTACCCCATGCGTGCTACATCCATCACAAACATAATACCTTCTAACTTTTCCTGACACATAAAATTCACCAGAAATATCACCACCAAAATTGAAAACAAAATGTTCACCTACATAAGTTCCTATCGGTTCTGAATCTACAACTGATTTCACAGCATCCCAACGCTCATTGTGAGTTCTCATATTATATATATCGACAGGATTTGCTCTTACAGACTTCAAATATTGAACATTAGGTTCAATGTCATAATAATCGCTACCTACATTTATAATATCAAATCGCCCATCTTTTATTAAACTATTCCATGTACATATAAGTTCTGAAATATATAAAAAAAGGTCTTCTGCCATATTAAGTTCACGCCCAGATTTTGACTTAATAACCAACTGATTATTGTCAACATAAAGATTTCTTTTAACCCTTTCTAAAGCAGTGATATAAACTTTAATATTATACGCTTTATCTCCCACTAGCCCTGTTTTATAATCAAAAGGAGCTATTGCATTATCCGACATTGGTTCCTTTGTTTGAAGGAAATCAGAAGCAGAGAAAACTAATTTTTCAGCATCTTCTCTTGCTTGTCTATTCTCCGCAACAATGGCAAAATCACTTGTGGTTACAGCCACCAATTCATCTTTCATTTTGTCTGTTTGATTTTCTAAAACTTCATTGTTGTTATCACATTGATACAAGAAAAATGATAAACCAACAACCAAACAATAAACTAAAGTTTTTTTCATAAGCTTAAATTTAGAAATTTAACAATCGATTTTATTATCGCCCTCAAATATACAATTTATGTTGTATATAAAACAACTAATTTCGCTAAAAAAACACTCTTTTATGCTCACAAACATAAATAATTATATATATTTGCAATATACAATCTAAATTATACTAATATGGAAAAAACTTATCATTCATTAAAAGATTTTGAGCTATCTCATGGAAAAAATGCTATCGAGAGAGCAAATGATTTCCAACAGTACATTGAGCAATTAAATGATTTCGGATGCAAAAGCTATTGGATAACTTCACATACAGGAATCGGTTCAACAATGGAGATTGAAGGCTTCAATGAACCTATTATTGCATTTATTTCTAATGATTATCTAGGTATGTCACAAAGAGAAGAAACAAAACAAGCTGGTATAGATGCCATAAACAAATATGGAACAGGTGCTTGCGCTGCACAAGTAATAGGCGGCTATCTCGACATACACCAACAGCTAGAGCAAGAAATAGCTTCTTTTGTAGGGCAAGAAGACGCTATATTATTTTCTTCTGGATTTGGAGCAAATGCCGGAATACTAAGAGCATTATTAGGTCAAAATGATATTGCACTGATAGACCCTTATATCCACACAAGCGCAATGGCTGGATTAAAAGGAACAAATATAAAACGAATTGGGCATAACGACCTAGAATATTTAGAGAAGGTACTAAAGGAAATCAAAGAACAATATCAAACTAAACTTGTAATAATAGATGGGGTATATTCCCAAGATGGGGATTTGTCCTTACTTCCAGGAATTATTTCTCTTTGCAAGACTTATGAAGCCATGCTGATGTTAGATGATGCACATGGAATAGGAGTAATGGGAGCCAATGGCAGAGGAACAGCAGAACATTATAACTGTTTAGGTCAAATTGATATTATTACTGGCACATTCAGCAAGTCATTTGGTTGCGTAGGAGGATTTGCAGCAGCTTCAAAGAAGGTAATACAATATTTGAAATTTTATGCGGACAGCAATGTGTTTTCAGCAGCCCCTACCCCACAAGTCACAGCATCCATATTAAAAGCTTTAGAGATTATAAAAAAAGAACCACAAATAAGAACCAAACTTTGGGAAAACACGAATTATCTTAGAAGACGGTTGAAAGAAGAAGGATTCGACATAGGAAAATCTGTTTCTCCCATTTTCCCTATTATGATAAGGGATAATAAAAAAGTTTATGAAATTGCCAAAATGTTCAAGAAAAAGGTATTTTTACAATTGGAATTGTATATCCGGCAGTGAGAACCAAAGAAGCTAGATTAAGGGTAAGTGTTCTTGCCACTCATAAACTTGAACAGCTAGATGCTTTAGTCAATACTCTTAATGATATAAATAAGAACATAAAAATAAAATAATAATGAAAGAAAGGAGAAAAAGAAGAAGTGCAAAGGACATAGAGGAAAGTATTATTAATGCTGCGACCTATTTAATTGAGAATGAAGGTTTTTCTAATCTAACAGTTACAGGTATTATGCGACAAGCTGAAATTGAGCCTGTACAATTCTATAACAGATACGATGATTTGAATAGGTTTATTGACGAGTATGTAAAAAAATACGATTATTGGTTTAGCGATATTGTAAAATCGCAAAAACAATCAAGTAACGATAAAGAACTATATATAAACATCCTCATAGGCTTATTTCAATCTCTATCGGGAAATAAGGTCATGCAAGAACTCCTAAAATGGGAACTGGCTAGCAACAATGAAACTAGTCAACGTACTGCCCAATTACGAGAATTGCATACATTACCTTTATGCCAGAAATTTTCAAATATGTTTTCCAATACAAGTATTGATATTGTAACTATATCCGCACTAATAATAGGAGGAATATATTATCTTATTTTACATGATAAACTTTCAACTTTCAGTGGAATCGATTTAAAAAAAGAATCCGATAGGCACAAAGTTATTAAGGCTATAAGTAAACTATCAGAAATGTTATTTACGCCTATGCCTTCTTCCATAGAAAAAGAAAACATTGATATTATAATCAAAATGAAAAAAGATAATATTCCTGTAGAAAAAATAGCATATTATACAGGAATACCCCAAAATATAATTGTTTCTATCTAAAAAATATTCCGTCCAATAGAATAAATTCTATTGGACGGAATAGCCTAACCAAAATCTTTTGTTTCACAAATCGACCCTTTTTCTGTACTTTTGATTTGTAATAGTATTAGGGGTAATAATAGGGGGGGAATCCCCTGTTTACATTAGTTTTGCGAATAGTTGAATTTATGAAACTTGGATTAAAATAAAATGGAGATAATAGGCTACGCTCGTGTTTCAACGAGGGAACAGAATCTAGATTTGCAGCTAGATGCTTTAAAAGAAGCCGGGTGCAAACTTATATTTGAGGAAAAAGTATCAGGAGTAAAGGATAGACCTGAATTAGATAAAGCCCTTTCATATTTGCGAGAAGGTGATACTTTTGTTATCTGGAAACTAGATAGATTGGGACGTTCTTTAAAAGATTTAGTTTATATAGTTGATTGTCTGCAAAAAAGAAAAATTGCATTCAAAAGTATAGTTGATGGTATTGACACTAATAGTGCTTTGGGAAGATGCCAATTTGGAATTTTTGCTTCATTGGCAGAATATGAGCGTGAAATAATAGTAGAACGAACTAGGGCTGGATTACAAGCTGCAAAAGAACGAGGGAAACTTACAGGACGCCCTATCGGATTATCGGAAGATGCAAAGAGAAAGGCTATAGCAGCAAAACGTTTATATGAAAATCGGGATTATTCTATAGATGAAATATGTAGAATTTTACACATTGGAAGTAAGGCTACTTTGTATAGGTATTTACGTTATGAAAAAGTAAGATTGATGAATAGAAGAAATAAATAGGGCGTTACCTTTCAGGTCGGGCTTTTCGCTGCAAGTCCTCGCTACGCTGTGGGCTTTCCGCTGCAATCCCTAACGCATTTTTCCCACCCACCCTTCTAAGGTATATCCAATGCTTTGCTTTTTTCACCGCTTCTATGAAGCACCTACAAAAGCAAGGCATTGGATATTCGGTTTTATAGACTTCATGTTCCCTAAAGGGAATATTCCGTTTATAAAACCTAATCTCTCACCCAAAATATATAAAACTTTAGGGAAGAGATAATACGTTAAAAATCAGCCGATTATAAACATTTTTAACAAAAATAATTGTCTTATTATTTGCGACATTTATAAAAAATCACTATCTTTGAGTATTGAAAATAAAGAGATAAATAAACTTTTAAAGCTGGTTTGGCTGCCAGTATAAAGAACAGCAAACAAAATTATGAAATCTACTTTTGATAAAAATGCAGAGAAGTTTGTAAACCTTATGGTTGAAAAAATTGAAAGTTTGTCTATGAATTGGCAAAAAACCTTGGTTCTCTAAAGTCAACTCTAAACAGAACTTTTTACCACAAAATTTAACAGGACGTACTTATAGTGGTGGAAACGCTTTTTTACTTTATTTTTTGTGTGAAAAATATAATTATCAAACTCCTGTTTTTTTGACATTTAATCAAGCACGAAACGAAGGTGTTAATGTTCTAAAAGGTGCTGTTGCTTTCCCTGTTTATTATACATTATTTTGTGCTTATCATCGTCAGACAAATGAAAAAATTTCATATGATGAATATAACAAATTATCAGAAGAAGAACAAAAAGAATACCGTTTAGCAGCTTATACAAAATATTTCCAAGTTTTTAATTTAGACCAAACAAACTTTGCGGAAAAATATCCCAATAGATGGGATATATTAAAGGCTAAATTTTCAGGAGAGGAACAGCCACAAGAAGAGAAAGAAATGTATGTAAATTCAATACTTGATGAAATGAATAAGAATCAAAATTGGGTATGTCCTATTCAAACGCTTTCTAGTGATAGTGCGTTTTATTCAATATCAAATGATAGCATTACTTTACCTTTAAAGAGCCAATTTAAGGACGGAGAAAGTTTTTATGGTACAGAATTACATGAAATGGGACATAGTACAGGTGTTAAAAATAGACTAAATCGAAAAGGATTTTATGAAAATGATAAATTCAATTATGGGCGTGAAGAACTTGTAGCAGAATTAATATCGGCTTTGTCTGGTGTATATTTGGGTATTTCTGTAACCGTCAGAGAAGAAAATGCGGCTTATTTAAAATCATGGTGCAAAGCAATAAAAGAAGAACCTAAATTTTTATTTACTGTATTGGCAGATGCTATTAAAGGTAGTAAATTCATAGCCCAGCATCTAAATATAAGGCTAGATGTGGAAGAAGTTGAAGAAGAGAAAAATACAAAGGTTGCTTAAAGGTTCCTTCCCCCCCCCTCATTGGGGGGAGTTCTTTTTTCAAACGCCAAAAAAGAACCAAAAAGGCTTAATCGCTTCACTTTGTTACGCTCCAATAGTTTTGCTATCAGTAAACCCACCCACCCTTCTAAGGTATGTTTCTTTATCCCTTCTGCAATCCTTAGTAAAGTTCCACTACCTTTTAGGTAACTCCACTTTAGTAAGCATTGCAGAAGCGGAAACATGACGCAAATTAAAATACATTCTCACTTTGAGAATACATTTTAATGCGTCTTGTTGTCTAACCCAATAAGAACTATAGGGAAAGAAATTGATACCGTATTTTTCGGAGTTCCGGCACTGATGGGCGTATATAGCATGATGAAATGATACCGAATTATCGTTCCTGGCACACCCTGAAGAACTTCTTTTTGATACCAAATACAAAAAGCAGCTGGAAGCCGGACGCAAAAAATTGATACCATAAAACATTAGGGAAAAAGAACAGGAACAAAATACCATATTATATATATAAATAATATATGAATATATAATATATAAACAAATAAACATATAATGTATGATTAAGATACTCCACTTCCAGAGTTCCAGAAAGAGCAACACGAAAAATCTTCTTTTCCCTAAAGTTCCTTGTGTCGTTTCTCTCTATACCTGAATACAGGAAAACGGCTGCATCATAAAAGAAACGATACCGACACCATTCAAGAACTACCGCCCATCGGCAAAAGGATTGCACCTAATTGATACCTTTTCTATCAGCACTGGAGAGAAACCGGGAGGGAATTTGATACCGTACTTTTCCGGGTTCTGCCAGGCATGGACGATAAGAGAACATTATTATGATACCAAAAACTTTAGGGAAAAATAAAACTTCGGCACTCTATAAGCCTAAAACCATTTTTAACAAAAATAATTGTCTTATTATTTGCGACATTTATAAAAAATCACTATCTTTGAGTATTGAAAATAAAGAGATAAACAAACCTTTAAAGCTGGTTTGGCTGCCAGTATAAAGAATAGCAAACAAAATTATGAAACATTGCTTCTTAAATCCATTTCGTAGCCAACTGTTAGGGCTATTTTTCAGTATTAATTCATTAATCATTTTTTTATGAAAAAAGAGTTTACATTACGCTTAGACGATGCAGCCTGTGCAGAGTTAGAAAATCTAAAAAAATTATCTAGTGAAAAAACAGATGCTAAAGCTATTAGATTCGCTATTCAGAATTATGCAACTTTGAATGATAAGCATATTGAAACACAACGGCAAATAAGAACGTGGAAAGATAAATATGCAGCGTTAAATAAAGCTGTTGATAATTACTTGTCTTCTTTTGAAGCATTGAAGAAAGCTACAGATTAATAGTCAATTATTAGAAATGTGAAAGGATTAATTTATGATTGGAGTAGAGAAGAAAATTTTCAGATTATCTAGTTCTGTGCTAAATCGTACTTTTAAGCAGGAAAAGAGTATTTTTTGTTCAATGGTGTTACGATTGATGGATACAGAAAACTATGCAAACAATTATTGCGATTCGCTAAGTCTTGTTCTTGAACTATTTCCAGAGATTGATAGGGAAAAGCTAGAAAAAGAATTGGATAAATACGTTTGATAGTATTTGAAATCAAAAATGGGCTATTAAACTAGTTAATAGCCTTATTTTAATACATAAATGGGGTATCACCAACATTTTGTACAAAAGTAACTCTAAGGTAATATTTTTATAGAAATATACATAAATTAAGTCTCTAAGACTTCTGATTCAAAACGATATAAATATGAGCAAAAAAGAAGGTTTTATAAAATGGAAAACGGTTGAAACAACTACTCCCAGCTTTCCTGATAGTGCAATTTTGATAAAAGAAGATACATCCATTGAGTTTCCTTTGGCTATTGTAGGTTTTCCATTGGGGGACATGAGAATGGAACGAAAAAGCAACGGAAGAGAGCCAAGTTAATAGCGGCTGCTCCTGAATTATTAGAAGCGTGCCAAGAAGCACTAAAATATGTCTGCGTAGAAGAACCTGCCTATGATGTATTATGTAATGCTATCAAAAAGGCTACTGAATAACTCTCAATACAATATGGGAAAGAAATGGAAATATTTAGCAATTGAAATTCGTGGCAAAATATTCGTTATGAATGATAATGATGAATTAGGAGGACTAATAGATAATGATGTGCCACATACGGTTATTGGTCACGTATGCACCGATGAATGTGATACAACATGCTTACGTTACCGTCAAGGTACGTGTCCCTGTAAAATCATGAAAGATACTTATGGTGAGATAATTCATGTTTTTGTTTGATTCAAAACTGGACAGATATGAGTAAAAAAAGAACAATGCAAATAGATGTAATTGAGGAAGTAAAAGGAACTCAATTCATGCAATGCAAACTGTATATAGATGGCAGTGCGAGTGTTATTCTTATGAATAAAATCGATTATGAAAGGCTGTTAAGCGATAGTTTTTTTGTGCGTGATGGTAAAAATCGGGATTCAGCCGGAGTGTTGAATACTACTAACACTTTTTTAGAAAAAGATTAATATTTAAAATTAATTCGAAAGGAATAAAATGGAAAATGAAGAATATTTCTGTATTGATTGCGCAAAACAACTAGAATGTTGGGGACCTGACATCAAATTAGATGACCCTGATTTATGTATCCCTATAAACTGCATAGATTATCAAGATATGGATGAGCTTTTTAATTCATAAAGATATAGAAAGGAACTATCATGGATAAAAAAGAAAAGAATTTTGCCACATACAAAGAATTTGGCAAGATGCTTCGAGAGGTGGCAAACATCTACTCCCAACTAGGTGATGAACCTTTATCACAAGAACAATATGAGTATAATGGTATTAGAGATGCCGTTCAGTACGTGACCAACAAACACGATTTTGATTACTTTATACAGCCTTGGAAAGATGAGTTTTTACGTATGCCCTTTGATGTGACGAAAAGAAAGAAATGGGCTGATTATGTAGCTGAATGCCATGCCAAGGGAAAGGAGATAGATTATGATAATTACGATTGGGATAAATGACTATAATTTTATCGAATTGTGTTGAATGGAATAGATGTCATATAATCAAAATATAGATAGAATGTTTATTGAATATAAGGTATATCGTAAGGGGTCAGATTTGAAGCCTTTTATATCTAGGGATGAACTTCCTTCTTGTCAGATGATTGGGAAAAAAAAGTTTGTAGGAAAAAAAGCAAAAATAGAGGCTGTTTATAGACTTACAGGGAAACGTTTGCCAGAAGACTATACAACAGAGCAGGTAAACAATTATCTTGCAGTAGAGCTTTTTAATACGTCTTTATGGCATAAGTATAGAAAGATTTACAATGAAGTTTCCAATGAAAAAGAAATTGTTGTTGAGAACTATAGTTATCAATATACATTAGTTGTAGAATTAGCAAATAAATCGAATTTATCATTGGATGAAGGAAAAATTGTACATTTTGTTATGTGCGAACTGTTAGGAAATCCTTGTGAAACGTATAAAGGGATGAAAAACCCTATAATTTCTTTACGAAAAGATTATGATAGATAAAGCAAAAACATTAGATGAATGCTTTAAGGAACTAATCCTTAAAAGAGGTTGGTCTAAAAATAGTCCATATGACCGCCGGACTGCATCTAGGCATAAAAAGCAGTTCCTTGAAGGAGCGTTGCCCGATGAATTTAAAAGAGTATATTTGCAAAGTGCTGGTTATACAATAGTGCAGCCGGAGCTTTGGCGACAGGAATTATAAAACAAAGAAAATGGACTGGAGGAACATAATAAGAAATCTATTAGAAATTATCATTGCTATTTTTAGAATGATTTTCATAGGGCTATTTTATATAACCAAGTTTATGTTTGTGTTCTTTATTCTACTTTTTTTTGGAGTATTAATCAGTCAAAATAATAAGCGATGGTAAATAGAGAAATAAAAGCCCGAAAACGTGCGGTGAAAGAAGAAAAAGAAGAAATAGACGGTGAGATTGTTAGAATTAGAAAAGGACATCCTCGTACAAATCTTCCTGTGGAACTTCCTGAAAATCCCACATGGTTGAAACAACCTAATGTGGTTACATTAATGGCTGGTGATTTTAAGACAGTACAGATTAGAATCTTAATTGCTGTTATAGAAAAATTACAGAATGTCATAGAATTAAGTATTCAGCATCTAGATAAATATGGTACATCTATTCCATGTGAGCAATTATCCTTATTTCAAGAATATTCAGACCGTATAAGAGTAGATATTGCCTACCGGGATTTGGGTGTTAGTCCAGACCAATACAAAGAAGTAAAAAGTATGGTTCGTAAATTAATCAGTATTCCTGTAGAATTTGACATTAAAGACCCGATAACAGGTGAAGAAAGTTGGGCTATAACAGGTTTATTCACAAAGGCTAATATCCCTAAAACTCCTTATTCAAGAGGGTTCTCTTTAGAAATGGATAGAGAGGTAGCTAAAGTTTTTATAAATGTTGATAGAGGTTTTACACGTTATATAAAAGAAATAGCTTTAAGAGCACAAAGTAGATATACAATTAGAATGTATATGTTGATTAGTTCATGGAAAGAAAAAGGTGGTTTTTCTATTTATGTGGATAGATTTAGGAAATTCTTAAAACTAGAGGATAAGTACCCCGAATTTAAAGATTTGTATAGACGTGTAATACGTCCTGTTTACGATGATTTGTTTGAACAGGCTGATTGTTGGTTTGAAATGGCAGAAGTTTATCGTAATTCAGGAGATAGCCAACCATATAAACTTAATTTCAAGGTTGTTAAGTCTGCATTGTCAAAAAAGGAAGAAGATTTGTTAAAAGGACAAAAGAAGATGATAACGAACTTTTGTGCATTGCATTTTGCAATGCAGGACGAACATTTACAACAGTTTATTCCACATATTACCTTGAATAATCATGCAGCAGTGTTAAATAAGATGCTTTATTTAGGTGAATATGTTAGAGAGAATTGGAATAAGATTTCAAATAAAGCCGAATATTGTTTGGCGGTTCTATTAAAAGAGGTAGAAACGCTTCCCGGAATAATAGGAGAAGAAAAAGAAGATGAATAAAAGTTGGGTTTTTGTCCCTATGAAGGGTCTAAAAGTTGGGTTTCTGTCCCTACAATCTTGGGTTTTTGTCCCTAGTAAGTTGGGTTTTTGTCCCTAGTAAGTTGGGTTTTTGTCCCTAACTTTTTGTCCCTATTCGCTGATTTTTAAATAGTTAATCATCGATATTTGAGGGTACTACCATCACTAGCTGATTAAAAAAACCTGATAATCCTACCAAACACCAAAAAGGAACTTTTCTTATTACATAAACCCATAAAAAAGGAACTTTTCTCATAATCTTAACACAAACTTTAGGGAAAAGAACATCTATTAACAAAAAAAGAAGCTATATGATACAACTAATCAGCCGAAAGTTGGGTTTTTGTCCCTATCTAAAAAAGCATATTTTAGAAAGTTGGGTTTTTGTCCCTATACTTTATGATATACTAAAGGGAAAGAAATTGATATCGTACCTTTCCGAGTTCCGGCACTGATGGGCAAACATAGCATGATGAAATGATACCGAATTATTATTCTTGGCACATTCTGCAGAGCGACCTTTTGATACCAAATACTAAAAGCTGCCGGAAGTCGGCCACAAAAAATTGATACCATAAAACATTAGGGAAAAAGAACAGGAATAAAATATCATATTATATATATAAATAATATATGAATATATAATATATGAATAAATGGATATATAATATGTGATTGATACACTTCCTCGAAAACCGGAAAGAGCTACACGAAAATTTTCTTTTCCCTAAAGTTTGTTGTGTCGTTTCTCTCCACTCCTGAATACAGAAAGACGGCTGCATTATAAAAGAAACGATACCGCACATCATTCCGGAACTGCCGTCCATCAGCAAAAGGATTTCATCTAATTGATACCTTTTCTGCGAACACAGGCAGGAAACTGGGAAAGAATTTGATACCGCACGCTTCTGGGTTCTGCCGGACATGGACGAAGAGAAAACATTATTATGATACCAAAAACTTATCTAATTGTATTCTTTTCCCTTTTGTTTGGCAGGGTGTTTAGGAATTTATATATTTGCGTTTGTAGAAATTAATAGCAAGATGTGTTTTTGTGGACACAAAAACCAAATCTTGCCTGATAAATCAGGAGTTTAGCCCCCTCGCAACTTGGGGGCATATATCATTTAATATCATAGTATGAAAGAAAATAAAAGAAATAGAATTGTGAAAGTTCGTTTGACAAAATTGGAATATGAAGAATTAACTAAAGCTTCTAAATCAAGTAAATGTATGTCGGACTATTTTAGACAGAGAGTATTTAGGAAAGGAGTTGGTCTTATTGACCCTAAAGAATTTATTCGCTCAATGGATGAAATTTGTTTGGAAATGAAACGAATAGGAAACAACATAAATCAGTTGGCTAGATATGTAAATATTCATAAGGAAGAAACTAATCAAGATATTCTTAACGAGGTTGAAAGGAGAATGGCGGAGTATGTGATTATGCAGGATAAATTGAATGTTACTTGGCGTAAGTTAATGTCAATCAAATAATATATGTATATATAATATTGATATATATATTATACTAGTTGTAAATAAAGCATTGTTGTACTTTCCCTAAAGTTTGTTGTGTCGTTTCTCTTCACTCCTGAATACAGAAAGACGGCTGCACCATAAAGGAAATGATACCGACACTATTCAGGAACTGCCGTCCATCAGCAAAAGGATTTTATCTAATTGATACCTTTTCTGCGAACACAGACAAGAAACCGGGAAAGAATTTGATACCGCACACTTCCGGGTTCTGCCGGACATGAACGAAGAGAAAACATTATTATGATACCAAAAACTTTAGGAAAAAATATTATATATATCAATATTATATATTTATATATTATTGATATATATAATATATGAATAAATTATATGAAAATATTCTTTTATTGAATATTTGTTTGTATATTTGCACTGTAAAGTTAGAAGTATGGTAGTAGTAGTTTTAAAAGCAGCAACTTCTTTCGCTGGAATCAGTTATAATGAGCGAAAGAATGAGGAAGGCAAGAGCGAGCTTCTTGTTGCAGAAAATTTTGCTATGAATCCAGATAATTTGAAGAAGTCAGATTATATAGCCTATATGGAATCTGTTTGTAGAACTAATCCTGCGGTCAAGGCAAAGCAATTTCATGCTGTGATTTCTTGTAGAGGTCGTGAATATTCGGCTGAAGATTTGAAAAATGTAGCTTTGCAATATATAGATAAAATGGGTTATGGGAATAATCCTTATATGATATATTTTCATTCTGATACAGAAAATAATCATGTGCATATTGTTTCCACACGTGTGCAGAAGAACGGACAGAAGGTAAAAGATAACATGGAAGCTGTACGCTCACAGAAAGTTATAAATCAGATAATGAATATAGATTTATCTTTGAAAGCTAAGGAAGATATTTTAAAATACATGGAGTTTTCTTTTTCTACAGTGCAACAGTATAAGTTGTTGCTTGAACAATCTGGGTGGAAGTTAAGAGAAAAGGATGGATTATTAATATTGTATAAGGGTGGTGAAATACACGCTTCGATTCAATTAGAGCAGATAAAAGATAAAGCTAAGCAATATATACCTGATGAAGATAGAAGAAAACAGATAACAGCTCTTTTATTTAAATACAAGCGAGGACTTTCCTATACGGAGCTTCAAACTTTAATGAAAGAGAAGTTTGGTATAAATTTAGTTTTTCATACAGGAAAAGGGCATATCAAACCTTATGGATATACATTAATTGACTATAGAAATAAGAGAGTTTTGAAGGGTGGGGAAGTTATGGACTTGAAGGAGCTTTTAGCGGAACCCAATAAACGAGCAAAAGTAGAACATTGTAATAGCATAATTAATCTTCTTTTGAAGGATGGAACAAAAAACACAATGGATAGTTTCAAGAAATCGATGTTGGATTATGGTTATAGGTTTTCTATGAACGGCACGATATTTATAAATGGTGACGATAAGGCTTTATTGGTTCTTGATAAAAATCTATTGAAAGAACTTAGATATAATAGCAGAGTGTATGAAGCAAATAAATTTAATGTTACTACAGTCAAAGAAGCAGAGTTGTTAAGTAGAATTTATCATGTGAAAAAAGATGATATTTTGATTCAAGAGCATATAGATAAAAAAAATACCATCTATTCTGATATGATGGATAGTTATTTGGCTCATAGTTCAGATTTGCATTCTACATTAAGAGAAAAAGGTATTATTTTTGTTGAGGATGATAATTTAATTTATCTAATAGATAAAAAGAATAAAGTAATTGTTAGTTCTGATGATTTAGGAATCAATCTTATAGAAAAGAGCTATAGTAAAGATAGAATTACTATAGTTGCTCTTGATAAGATGGAAGGTATAAATGTTGAACAAAATTCAGAACTGGCAAGGGGATTTAATCTAATTGATGCTATTTGTGATATTCTTAGCCAGCATATAAATGTACAGCAAGATAAATCTCCTAATAGGAAAAAGAAAAGAGGGCAGCAACAAAATTAATAAAAACAATAAAGATATGATAATATTATTCGGAAATCAGAAGGGCGGTTGTGGTAAAACAACTAATTGCATACAATTTGCCAACTATCTAGTAGAAAAAGGAAAAGAGGTTCTTGTATTGGATTTAGATTTTCAGCGTTCATTGTCGGATAGACGAAAAGAAGATATTGCAACTTATGATAATGAACCTAAATATGAAGTTATACAAACCGATATATCTAATGTTGCTAAAATTATTAGTGATTTTACTAAGGTTGAGCAAGGAAATTTATTAATAGATTTGCCCGGTAAGATTGATGATGATGCTTTGGGAACTATTCTTAAAGCTGCGGATATAATAATTTGCCCATTTAAATACGATAAATTTACAATGGATAGCACAGGCTTTTTTATCCAAGTATTGCAATATTTGAATGTAAAAGCCAAAATATTCTTTTTACCTAACAACATGAGAACTGCGGTAAGATATGAAACAAAAGAACAGGTTGTTGATATTCTTAGGCAAGTTGGTTTTGTTACAGAAGAAATACCAGCTTCTGTTGCTATGGAACGTATAAATACATTAGCAATCAGTAATGAGTGTATTGATAAGGTGAAGAATGCCTATGATTATATCATTCGAGAAGGAACTATAAAATAAAATATTCTTTTAATAGATATTTCTTTCAAAGTTATTCATTAATTGTATATATTTGCAGATGGCTGATAAATTAAGGAAAAAGCAAAATGAAGGCATTTCTAGTGTTTTGGAAATAGCTAAAATGATAAGAGGTGAAGAATCGCATGGAAGTAGTTTAAATGAAACTTCTGTTCAAGAAACTAGATATGAAGTTGAAGAGAAGAAAGAACCGCTTCATGTAGAAATGGAAACAACTTCTTCGGAAGTTTCTAATTTTAATGGCTCTAGTGATATGGATTTAACAGACTTATTAGAGTACATTAAGGGAAAAGATTATAATTGCAAGGAAGTTCTATATGTTGATACAGATGTAAAAGAAGTATTTGGTTTGCTCAAAGCTAAAGCCAAAATTCCGATTTCATCTTTAGTTTCGTTTATCTTGGAAGATTGGTTAACAAAACATCGTAATGACATAAGTTCTTTAATTAGGCAAAAAAAGAACCGTTTTCTTTAGTACAGAAAAAGGGTCGATTTGTGAAACTTTTAAATTCAAGAATATGAACTATTCACAATTTATCATGGCTGTATTTGCCATTTATGTAGTTTACTACACTGCAAACTTTCTGTATGATGCTTTTCTAAAGCAAGGCAAAACCAATACAGATGAAGAAGAAGAGATTGTTTCAATAGGAGAGGAAGAAGAAATAGCTCACAAAGTTGTAGATGAAGACTTTGAAACAGGCTCATACGAAAAAGAAGAAGAAAAAAAAGAATCTGAACAAACTTATGTGTCTGTAAATGAATCTATTGAAATGGAAGTTGAAACACAAGGTTTTCCAGTGGAACAACTTCTAGCTAAAGGAAAAAGTATGTTTTCACACGTGAATTTTCAATAAATAAACAACTAATTTTTTATTCAAATGAAAAAGATTTTGAGAAAAATTGCTCAAAGAGCATTCGTTTTAGCCATTAGCACAATGGCAGTAACTAACACTTTTGCACAAGGTGCTGCGGGAATTGATGCAGCCAGTTCTGAACTTGCAACCTACATGGACCCGCTTGGAAACATGATGATGATATTAGGAGGTCTAGTAGGGTTAGTTGGAGCTGTTAGAGTTTATTTAAAATGGAACTCTGGTGACCAAGATGTGCAAAAAGCTGTTATGGGCTGGATGGGGTCATGTATCTTCCTTGTCGTATCAGGTGTTGTCGTAAAAGCATTCTTCGGAATCTAATATGTCAAAAGAGCATCTTAGTTACAATGTATATAAGGGGCTACAAAAGCCCCTTATTTTCAAAGGATTTAAAGGCAAGTTCATTTATATCGGTGGAGCTTGTATTATTAGTGCTTTACTTTTATGTGCTATTGTTTCTACTCTAGCTTCTTTCATGTGGGGAGGTATAACGCTTGTAATAGTTATGTTTGGAGGGTTAGGAATAACATCACAATTACAAAGAAAAGGACTTCACAAGAAAGATAAACGAAAAGGCATATATATAGTATCACGCACTTTTGTAAGAGATAGAAAAAAATAAAGCTTATGAAAAAGAAAAGTGAATTTGAAGCTCCTTATATTGGTATTGAAACAATAGACAATACTCCTATATTCTATAATCGAAGGGGCGATTATTCTGTTATTATTAAATGTGAAAATCCTATAATACAATATTCGGCAGATATGGATGCTTACTATGATTTTCACCACTTATTTACTAATATCCTCAAAGTATTAGGAACTGGATATACAATACAAAAACAGGATATTCTATGTAAAAAATCATTTTTACCACCCCTGAATAGGAAAGACGACTATTTATCAAATCGTTATTTTGAACATTTTAAAGGACGAATATATACTGATATTTCTACTTATCTTATTATTACGGGAGAAGTAGAAAGGTCTAAATTCTTTTCTTTTGACCCTCGGAGGTTTGATACTTTTATTAGAAACATCACAAAAGTATTAGGACTATTCACTAACAGAGGAATAAGAGCTAAACTATTAACTGAAAATGAAATAGAAATATATATAAAAAGATTTCTATCTATCAATTTCAGTCAGCAAACAGTAAACCTAAAAAACATCAAAGCGAGAGAAGAAAATCTTGTGATAGGAGAAAAAAACGTACAGTGCATTTCTCTTGTAGATATTGACGAAGTTAATTTTCCTTCTGTCATAAAACCATATAAAGAGGTCAATATTGGGCTAAGATTTCCTGTTGACTTGCTCTCTTTTTTGCATGAAACACCAAGTATAGACACTATTATCTATAATCAAGTAATAAATATCCCAGACCAACGAAACGAAGCAAACAAATTAGAAGGCAAAAAGAAAAAACATAAAGGAATGCCTGACCCTGCAAATGATTTATGTGTAGAAGATATAGAACGAGTGCAGTCGGATATTGCTAGAGAAGGGCAAATGCTTGTATATGCACATTATAACATCATTCTTGCTGGTCTTGATGATATTAGTAAGGCTGTCAACTATGTTGAAACATCTCTTTTTGATTGTGGTATTATTATAAATAAACAATGCTTCAATCAATTAGAATTATTTGAATGTGCATTACCAGGAAACGCAATCAACCTAAACAGCTATGACAAATTTCTAACAACTTCCGATGCTGCAATTTGTCTTTTATTTAAGGAAAAATTACAAGTAACAGAAAACAGTCCTTTTCTTACTTATTTTACTGACAGACAAGGATTGCCTGTTGGGATAGATATGTCCGGGAAAGAAGGTGAGAAAAAATATACAAATAACTCTAACTTCTTTGTTTTAGGTCCAAGTGGTTCTGGTAAGTCTTTTTATGTCAACTCTAAAGTAAGACAATGGGTTTTAGATAATACTGATATTGTATTAGTAGATACAGGGCATAGCTATTCAGGAATGTGCGAATATTATCATGGCAAATACATTACCTATTCAGAAAGCAAGCCAATATCTATGAATCCTTTCCGAATTACAGAAGAAGAATATAATGTAGAAAAGAAAAACTTTCTCAAATCATTAATTTTTCTGATATGGAAAGGTGCAAATGGCGAAGTCAAAAAGCAGGAAGAAGAAATAATGGATATTACCATAGAAAAATACTATTCATTCTACTTTCATCCTTTCAACGGCTATTCAGATGCAGAAAAAGAAGCCATACGTGAAAATTTGCTACTTGAATTTCAAGTCAACGAAGAAGAATTTGAAAACGAAAGGGAAAAAGAAGAACGTAAGATACTTTCTGAAAAAATAGATAAATTACAACAATTGGTAGAAAAAGGAGAAGGTGGAGAAAAAACTAACGCAGAAAACGCAATACAAAACATTCTCATTGAAAAAGGTTTCACACGCCAAGAACTTAATAATCCTGAAACCAGATTACTTTCTGTCATAGAAAGACGCATCCAAAAGAAAGAAGATATACTGAAAGAAATAAAAGTTGAAAGTTTATCTTTTAACTCATTCTATGAATTTTCTCTACGTATTATACCTATCATCTGCAAAGAGAACAAGATTGATTTTGACATTACTAACTATAAATTCTTATTGAAAAAATTTTATAAAGGAGGACAGTTAGAAAAAACTCTCAATGAAGATTTTGATACTTCCCTCTTTGAAGAACCCTTTATAGTTTTTGAAATTGATGCTATTAAAGATGACCCTGAACTATTCCAATAGTAACCTTAATCATTATGGATGTTTTTATCCAAAAAATGAGATTAAAAAAGAACAGAAAGGCATTAATAATTGAAGAAGCATGGAAAGCCATAGCAAGCCCCATGATGGCTGGCTATATACTCTATTTGTATAAAACGGTACGTAAATTTTGGGGTATGGCAATGGTTGTTACTCAAGAACTGGAAGACATAATTAGTAACCCTGTGGTCAAAAACTCTATTATTAGCAACTCCGATATTATATGCCTATTAGACCAAAGTAAATTTATAGACAAATATCAAGAAATAGCAAATCTTTTATCCCTAACAGAAGTAAATCAAAAGCAAATATTTACCATAAATCAACTCCCTAATAAAGAAAACCGTAATCGGTTTAATGAAGTATTTATAAAAAGAGGAAACTATGGCAATGTATTTGGGGTAGAGGTTTCTCTACACGAATATTTCACATTTACCACAGAACGAATTGAAAAAGATGCTGTTGGATATTATCATATCATTTATGACAGTTTTCAAACAGGGTTGGATAATTTTATAATAGACCTAAAATCTTCCAAATTAAAAAATATGGATTGGGTTTTACAAGTCAATAAGGTACTAGGGTATCACTCCGAGGAAGGAAACTTAAAAGATATACTTAACATCATAGGACAACAGCCATTATATAAGTATATCCTAGATAAATACAAATGGCTTACAAACCGTTAAAGATAAATATCATGAAAAAAATCCTATTTATTTTAGTGGCAGCATCCACTTTAACCCAAGTTGCATATTCGCAAAAGGCAGTCTTGGATATAACCTGTATGGAAACACTTATAGCTAATCATAAGGTGCAACATACCTCTTTCTCTAAAGTGAAAGATAATGAAGCTCAAATAAGCCTTATACAAAAGCAAATCAGTGAAAAAATGGTTCAGATTGAGTTTTTCCAAAGTAAATTTTACAATAGCCTAAAATCTGTAGAAGCCATCATAAAAACCGGGAAAGATATTATCTACTGTACTGATATTGCAGCAGATATTGGAAAATACCAAAAACAGATGGTTGAACTTGCTGTAGGTGACCCAGCTTTATTATTGGTATCAGCAAAAACAGAGCTAGAACTAGTTAATCGTACTGCGGATTTGACACAATATATTTATCAAGTCGCTATTGTCGGGACTGATGTAAACCTTATGGATAATAAGCAAAGAATAGACTTGCTTAAGTATGTTATTAATGAACTAAGAAACATGAGAGGTATAGCATACGCTGTATGCCGACAAATGAAAACAGCAAAAAGAAATGGAGTATTACAAACATTAGCTCCGGGAGTATTTAAATACAAAGATAATCGTTCGAAATTAGTTGATGATTTATTACAGAATTATAAAGTAAAACCTAAAAGATAATATGAAAAGAGTGCTTTTATTTTTTTCCCTAATGTTGATTATTGGTACTTCTAATGTCTATTCCCAAATGCCAGTAAAGGATAAGGGAAAATGGAGTGTACTTAATAATATGGAATTTATGGATAGAGTACGACTACAACCGGAATACTATCATTACTGGATATGGTATAAAAAAGTTTTGGGCATTAAAATTCCTTTGCCGGGTTTAGGGTTACATGACAAATACGGGAAGGAAGATAGACGTAATTTCCAGTTACAAGAAATTCCCATGATGGCAGCCGTAGAGTACAATAAATCAGAAACGGAGAAAGAAGGATATAATGTTGATACCATATATAGGCAGGAACTCTTCAAATTTGGAGATAAAGAAATTGATTATCAATATACTTTAACGAAGAATCGCAGAAATGATATTCTTAATGATATAAATAAAAAACTTATCGAATATTCTTCTAATGGCGGTAATAAAGAACACGTTGAAGTTATAACTGATGAAGTTACTAGAATAAAAAAGAACATAGATATAATCCATGATTCACACATGAGTAACTCTAAAAAGAGGGAAGCCTATTTAGATTTTGATAAAGAGCTAATAGAGGTTCTTTCACTAATAACAAGATTGAATAATATAAATAAAACAATAATGAATCATGAATGAGTTAATAGATAAATTCTTATTTGAATTATTTGATGGACTAAGAGATAAAACAACTGTCCTATTCGGAGAATTTATTGCGGATGCACAAGCATTAGCAGCAATCTTTATGTTACTATATTTTGGAGTGGAAAGCTTCAAAATGATGAGTGGAGATAAAAAATTAGAGATTATTCCATTATTGCGTCCATTCGCACTAGGATTGGTTCTTATGTTCTGGGTTCCTTTTATTAATCTAATCAGTTATCCCGGAGAGTTATTAACAGCGCAAAGCAAGGCTATGTTTACGAACCAGATAGAAGAAGTAGAATTACTTTCTCGTAATAGATATGCACTCATTGATAGTGTAGCAGTAGAGTTATTACATAC
Organism: Bacteroides fragilis; assembly: GCF_002849695.1. Taxonomy (GTDB): domain Bacteria; phylum Bacteroidota; class Bacteroidia; order Bacteroidales; family Bacteroidaceae; genus Bacteroides; species Bacteroides hominis. Next base: position 14,340 of record NZ_CP018939.1, on the reverse strand, counting down.
TTCATTAGAGGTTGAAAGAGCAGAAAACGAAGTTAAGGATAAGAAATGGTATGATTTTAGTATAGACTTTTCGGCTATTGGAGATAAGATAGCTGGATTATATGTATATGTAGTCGCTAAGGTCAAAATGATAATGTTTAATATCATTGAATTTATTGTTGTTACTTTTTGGCAAGTATGTACCTATTTTGTCTTTTTCCTACAAATTATATTCACAGGAATATTAGTTATTCTTGGTCCACTAGCTTTTGCATTCTCTGTTTTACCAGCATTTCGGGATGCTTATATACAATGGATAGCTCGTTTTGTCAGTGTTAGCTTATATTCATGTATTGCATATATAGTACTATCAATTTCTTTAGTAGTAATGCAATATGGGATAGAAAGAGAAATTGAAATTTTAGAATATGCGCTTAGAAATGAAGCTGCATTTGTTATGTATGTCGGAATGACTTCCGGAGGTGTCAATAGCTTCCTTCTCACAGCATTACTTGGAGCATTTTCCATGCTTACAATACCTTTTGTTTCTACATGGATTGTAAGTACAACTGGAGTAGGACAAGCAGTAGGCGGCATGGTTGGAGGAGCAGCAATCGCAACCAAAGCCGTAGCAGCTCCTGCCACAGGTGGAGCAAGTGCAGCGATGTAAAAAAGATTCATAATTTTTTAAACACACATAATCATGATTATTAAAAACTTAGAAAATAAAATTAAACTAGCCGGAATTTTATCTATTGGTTGTTTTGCAACTAGTATAGTTATTTCAGGTATGGTACTAGCCTTTTGTTTCTCTTTAGTAAAAGCAGAAAGAAAGAAAATATATGTCTTGGATAATGATGTACCTGTACTAGTGAAACAAACAGGTACAGAAGTCAACTTGGAAGTAGAATGTAAAAGCCACATAAATCTATTCCACACTTTATTTTTCACATTACCACCAGACGATGAATTTATAAAATACAACATGGAAAAAGCCATGTATCTAATTGATGATAGTGGATTAAAACAATATAACAACTTAAAAGAAAAAGGATATTTCAACACTATTTTAGCAAGTTCTGCAACTGTAACAATTATGACAGATAGCATCAAGATAGACATGAATAATCTATCTTTTGAGTACTATGGCATCCAACGTATAGAACGAGAAACATCCATTCTAAAAAGGCAACTTGTAACTACAGGGAAAGTAAGACAAATCCCACGTACTGAAAATAATCCTCATGGGCTTATTATCACAGATTGGAAAACGATACTCAATAAAGACCTAGATTATAAAGTAAAAAAGAATTTCTAATGAAACTGTTTAAACATAAAAAGAATGATAGAAAAGAAAATATCAAGACTAAAGCCGAACAAGCTACAGTTATTCTTCTTACTAAAATATTTCAAAGATTCGGAGTTAATAACGCTTGTGAACGCTTATTAGCATGGGCAGACATACACCGCAAAGCAATGTTTGGAATAACGATTTCATTTCTTTCTTTAGTTACATTTCTATCAATAGTAATGCGTCCATCGAGAAAACCAATGCAAGTTTTCAACGAAGAAAAGAACAAAATACAAATTAGCATCGACAGCAGCCTACAAAAAAAACAAATAGGAGTTGGAGATTTGTTAGAAGTAATTAAAATGCAAAATGAAATTAATGAACTAAGAAAGAATGGGAAATTAACTCCAGAAGACACTTTGCGAATAAAAGATTTATATAATAAATTAAATAAATAGCGTATGAAACAGATTGATATTAAAAAGCCCAAGTACATCATTCCTATACTCATCCTACCTTTTATCCTAGGAATAGGATGGTTAATTAAGGATATGGTAAACTCTGCCCCAGCAGAGGAAACTACATTAGTAGAAACGGAAGAATTAAATCTTGATATTCCTGATGCTAATTTAGAAAAAAGAGAGATAAAAAGTAAATTTGAATCGCTCAAAGGGGCTTTCAACAAATCTTCTGATTATTCATCTATACAAACTATAGATAAAGAAGAAGAAATTAGTGAAATTGAAAGCTCTGGCTCTCTTTACTCTAATGATGAAATAAGGCAAATTGACAGTTTAAATCAGGCTTCTAGAATCCGAGAAAAGGAATTGGAGCAACAAATAAAAGGTTTCCCTACTATAGATGAATCAAGTCAAGTAGAAACGAGAAAAGCTCCTGAAAAATCTAAAATGCAAGAAGAAATGGAATTGTTTAAAATGCAAATGGCTTATATAGATTCATTGCAAAATCCACGTCCTAGAATGCCTCAAAAAAAACAAGAGGAAAAACCCAAAGAAAAGGCTATAGAAGTTGTAAAAGCCAAAAATCCAGCAGAAGTATATTTCAACACTGTAGGGAAAGAACAAAAAACTTCACTAATCACAGCCATATTAGATGAAACTTTAAAAGTAACAGATGGTAGCAGAGTACGCATACGGCTTCTAGATGATATAATGATTAATGACGCTCTTTTAACTAAAGGCACTTACCTATATGGAAATGTATCTGGCTTTAAAGCTCAAAGAGTACACATTAATATTTCCTCTATAATGGTTGATGGTAAACAAATGAAAGTAGATTTATCTGTATATGATAATGACGGACAAGAAGGTTTCTTTGTTCCTTCATCAGCTTTTAGAGATTTAAGTAAAGATGTTGGTTCGCAAATAGGAAGTCAAACAATACAAATGAATAGTCAATCAGAAGGAGTAGAACAATTCGCTTTAGGTGCTTTACAAGATGCTTACCGTAGTACGACCCAAGCTCTCTCTAAAAACATCAAAAAGAACAAAGCCAAATTAAAATATAATACACAAGTTTTTTTAGTAAATAACAAAGATAAAGAACAATAATATGAGAAAGATTTTTTTTGCTTTATGCACAATGGTTTCTGTAATTACAGGAAACGCACAGAACACCCCTATTGGAGAAAACATCGAATTTGCAGGTGAAAACCCGGAAGAACTAAAAGTTATATACATCAACAAAGATGTTTCAACGCATTTTATAGCAATGGAAGATATAAAATACGTTGATATATCGGTCAATGATATTGTTGGCGATATTCCTACTGGTAACTCTCTTAGAATAAAGCCCACAAAAGAAGGAGCCAGTGGAGTTATCACCATTGTTACAGAAAGATTTTTCGTACAATATATGCTAGTATATAGTAGCGACTTAGCGAAAGCATACACTCGCTTTAATATCCCTTATGCTGATTTACGTAGCTATATGAACCCAGAAGTGAATTTAACCAAAGCACAAATGTATGATTACGCACATAGAATGTTTATTTCAAAAAATAAATTCTATGATGTTTCCAGCAAAAGTAACCTAATGAAAATTGTACTAAACAATATCTACACACTGGATAAGTATTTCTTTATTGATATTTCTATGATTAATAAAACAAAAATACGATATGATATAGACCAAATACGCTTCAAAATAGAAGATAAAAAACAAACAAAGGCTACTAATTTTCAATCTATAGAAATACTTCCATTGATGCAAGTTAATAAGAATCTTGTTTTCAAGAAGAACTATCGAAATATTTTTGTCTTTGAAAAGTTTACTTTTCCTGATGAAAAAGTGCTTACCATAGAAATATCTGAAAAACAGATTTCAGGACGTACGATAACATTAAGAATAGATTATGCAGACATTCTTCATGCAGATGCCTTTACCGAATAAATAAAAACAGGATTAATATGGAAACAAACTCACGCTCGGAGGCGGCAGCTTCACCCGTTAAGCAGGGACAGTACAGCCCCCGGAAAAGAAAAGACACAGCACCAAAGGTAAACCCGCAGCTTGCGGTAGAACTGGTATATCAGGAACTGAAAAGGGTGGAGGTCTATACGAAGCGCATAGAAAATGCTATGGAAAAAGGCAGCCAACTTGAGAAGTCTATAGAAGAACTAATAAAAACATTAAAAGAAGAATCCAAGGACCGAGAAGAATATTACATTGTAAAGCGAGGTGTTTTGTTTACACAGATACTTCTTCTCGGATTTTTAATTTTAATGGCTATATATTATTTCTGGTTTGAATAATTAAAAATAAGACATATGAGTATTCTCAATGAAAAAAAAGAAGTCACTCCGATTATAACCCCAAGTCTTGGTTATAAATTACGTTCCATTAACTGGAACGAGGATTTTTATTTTGACAACCCTATCGATAAAGAAAAAATAAATAGTATTCCCAAAGCTATAGAAATAGCCAAAGATATATTTCTTGCTATCGAGAAGAGTGGAATGCAGTATAGAGAAACTTATAAATGGGATGAACATTTATATTTCAAAATGACAGCGGAAAATATTTTTGCAGCAACCATATACTATTACTGCAAACACTATCCTAAAGAGTATTGTAATCTTGCTTATATCATAGCAACCGTATGTAATCCTGACATGAGCATTTTATCAGAAATGCTAAAGCGTGATAGGGAAACTGAAATATTTATAAGAGGATTGAATGAGTGTCATACCTTAAATGTTGGTTCAGAGTTCACAGGAATCAAAAATGAATTAACAACATATCTAGGAAGACTATATACTAAAGAATTCTTCTATTTGTTCATAGAAGGAAAATATTACCCAAGTACATCCCAATTTATCCTATTTAGCTATTTCGATAATGTAATATGCAAGTGGAACAATTACAGAAAAATGATTTTTTGTTCTTTGAATCAAATGCAAAAAAGAGAATGATAAACAATCCTTATCAGATAAGGATGAATCTATAACAGAAGAAGAGCATGGCATTCCTCTCGAAAGGCTAATATCGACAAGACATCTTTTCTCAGGAATTAAATTTGAATCCCCAGAAAAAAACGGAACTAATAATATTAAATAATAACACAATGAAGAAAATTATATTCATTATTATGATTTCATTTATTTCCCTAAAGTCTATGGCTGGTGATGGTGATAAGTTCTTTAATATTTCAGGAGGTTGGCAATGGAAAATACTGTCAATGCAGTTATAGGGCTGGAATTTGAAGGGAAATATCACAATGCTTATGAACTATATATTGATTTAGCCACAGCATATGATAAATGCCCTGTATGTAATAAAGTATGTTCCGATAGTTTTTGGAACTATAAAACTTTCGTATAGGTGCTGCATATAAACCTACAATATCACGAGGTAAAAACAGTATTTTTAGATGGCGGTTTGGAGCAGATTTAGGAGCTAACAGAAAAGGCTTTCAGGCTTCCATTGATATAGGTTTAGAGTATAGTTATTCATTTAGAAATGGGATGCAAGTCTTTGTAATGCAGAAAAATGATTTTGTATTTTGGACACGTGACCATTTCCGAAATGGATTACTAGTAGGTGTTAAATTTCCAATAAATAAATAAGTATGAAAAAAGATTTATATAATTCTATTATCCATTATAACCATAATATCATCATGTACAAAACATGAAGATATTATAGACACATCATTACAGCCGGGTAGTATCTTATGTAGTGATGGAAAGTATAGTGCATCCCTCACTTTTTTCACCCAACGAAAAAGAAGCTATTGGAGTTGTATTTTGGTGTAATGATGGGAATAACCCCAATATAAAAGAAACCGCTTATGCCGTATCATTAGAAGATTTAGAAGAAAAATTTTTGATAAATACAGACGAGGACATAGCTAATGTTTCCGAAGATGAAAACAGCTTTGATGGAGCAGCTAATACTGCCGCAATAATGAACTTTGCTATAAAAGATAGTATAGCCTATCCAGCAGCCCAAAAAAGCTATAGAATACGCACCAAAAGGTGTTACAGGTTGGTTTATTGGCTCTGTTGCACAAAATAAAGCAATCTCTAACAATCTTGAAAAAGTATATTCTTCTTTCGCAATCATTGGAGGTACATACTTTGATGGTTGGTACTGGAGTTCTACAGAAGATGGAGCAGGCAAAGATACTCCTAAAGTTTTTGCGCTCATTTCTTCATTAACAAAAGGAAGAGCAACCAGTACAAGCAAAAAAAATTCATTTAAAATCAGACCAATTATAGCAATAAGATAATCATGAAAAAGAAAATAATAATACTAGTAGCCCTTCGTTATCTCATTTCTTACTGCGTGTACTTCAACGCATATGATAACTTTCAGTAACGCTGAACTAAGCGACAAAGAAAAAGACATGATAGAAAATAATAGTAATTATTCAACCGCTTCAATAGTTGTGGAGCTGCAAAATTAGTTAAAGAAGAAAGAGATAAAGCTATTCAAGAAAAGCTAGAAGCTAGGAGAAATAAACTAAAAGCTATTGATGGCTTAACAATCTCCAGTTACAAGGACAAAAATGGAAAGGAACAATTTAAAGCAACAGCTCAAAGTGAAATCTTGTTCAAATTTGATTCTTATGAATTGAACGAAGAAGCCCAAAAAATGCTTTCAGACCTATGTAATATCATTACTGAAATACCAAATACTAAAATTAAAATAATTGGGCATACGGATAATGTAGGAGAAAAAGAATATAATATTATACTTTCCCAAAATAGAGCAGCAGCAGTAGGTAATTACCTTAGAACTATTGGTATAGAAACAAACAATATAACGGAAGAGGGAAAGGATATAGTGAACCCATTGCAGACAATACAAGTGAATCCGGACGTGCTAAAAACAGGAGAGTAGAAATGTTCATCATTTGTGATGAATATTAAAAAGAAAATTTCTCTTAACAAAGACCGGAAAATAAAATTTTCGGTCTTTGTTCTATAATCGAAATATAGAAATTGATACTATTCTTTCGGGGTTCCGGCAGTGATGGGCAAGCATAGCATGATGAAATGATACCGAATTATTATTCCTGGCACATTCTGCAGAGCGACCTTTTGATACCAAATACTAAAAGCTGCCGGAAGTCGGCCGCAAAAAATTGATACCATAAAACATTAGGGAAAAAGAACAGGAACAAAAAAGTCGTATTTTGCGGTAGTCATAAATAGGATATCACCAACATTTACTACAAATATTACTTTAGAGTAACATCTGTAATAAATGTTAGTTAGCGATACCCCTTATACAGATTATTGTTTATACATCTTTTACAATATCTGTAAAGTTGGACCAGTTTTCTACTTTGTAACCTCTAATGTCACGTACTGACTTTCTGAACCATTCTATTTTCTTTAGTGCTTCAATGGCTCGGAACAGGTTGCCCAAATCTTCGCTTTGTGTAAGGTATGTACTTCCCTGTATCCAATCGAAACTATTTTTCTTTAAGACTTCCTTAATTTCAAAGTAAGCACGATTATACGGTTTTCCGTAGTGCTTTTCAAGGTCTGAAATAGACATATCAAAACTTATGGCAAACATACTTCTTCTGTTTGAGGTTTAAACAAATCTTCCTGTCCGAAAAACACATTCTTATCCTCTGTTTCGGCAGAAATAACTATACAACAAATGGGTTGTTTTCAACCTCTATCACTGTCCCACTTATCCAATTCGGTAGCTTGGTTAGGTCGGGAGAAATTAAAACTTTATCTCCTATTTTCATACTTATAATTTTTTTATGTTGTAAATATAGTACTTTCATTTATCGTTATAATGTCCTTTTGCAGAAATCACTGTAACGGTTACTATTTCTTCTTCAATAGTGTAAATCATCCGGTTGAACTGTCTATTCTTCTACTCCAAAACCCCGAAAGGTTATCTTTTAAGGGTTCTACTTGTCCTGTTCCTGTAGTTGGGTGTTCTCTTAATTCTAAGAGCAACCTTTCAATTTTGGTTATTGAGGCTTTATTCCCCGATTTTTTCAGTTCTGCAATATCTTGTACCGCTTTTGGCTCAAATTCGATGATATATGCCATATCAAAGACTATTGATGAAGTTTGTAATATCTTCCACAGAGTGCAGAACTACGGTAGCCTTTGTTTTTCCCTCTTTGTGTTCTTTTACTCGTTCTTCGACTTCTGCAAGATTGACAGGATTTGCAAAGTATGCGTCACCACTTGGACTTGGGTTTGAAATCTCAATCTTTAGAGTGTCAGCTTTTGAAACTAAAATGTATTCAATAAAAGCCTTTACGCTTTTGCCCTGTGAAGCTGCCATGATAGACAATTTTTGTAATGTTTCAATGGGCAAATCAATGTTTTTTTTTCTTCTGTAATGCTATTGTTGCCATAATCTTTTAGAGTTTTCTACAAAGGTAGAAAATATACATTATATACACAATGTATATTTTGATTTAACATAGGTAAGCAAAGAAAAACACTTTGTATGTTATGCAATCGGAACTATTCCCATTAGCCCACAATGCTATATTATATATATAAATAATATATGAATATATAATATGTGATTAATACGCTTCACTTCCCGAAGCACAGAAAGAACTACACGAAAATATTCTTTTCCCTAAAGTTTGTTGCCGTTTCTCTCCACTCCTGAATACAGAAAAACGGTTGCACTATAAAGGGAATGATACCGACACTATTCAAGAACTACCGTCCATCAGCAAAAGGATTTCATCTAATTGATACCTTTTCTGCAAACACAGGCAGGAAACCGGGAAAGAATTTGATACCGTACACTTCCGGGTTCTGCTGGACATGGACGAGAGAAAAACATTATTTTGATACCAAAAACTTTAGGGAAAAATAAAACTTCGGCAATCTGTAAATCAGAAACCATTTTTAACAAAAACAATTGTCCTATTATTTGCGACATTTTAGAAAATCACTATCTTTGAGTATTGTAAATAAAGAGATAAACAAACCTTTAAAGCTGGTTTGGCTGCCAGCATAAAGAAGAGCAAACAACATTATGAAATATCTTAAGATTTTTTTTAAGTAGCCTTTTATGGGGTATGGGTGGAGTTCTTGTATTAGCAATCTATGCGTATAGTGAACTAGTCTATTTGATTTTTATTTGTATTGCAATAATAGTATTAACTATCTACTACAAAAAGCCCATAATAAAAATGTATGCAGAAATCTTTAATGAATTAGGAATCACTAAGTACGTTACACTAACTAAAAATCTAAAGAAGTTCAAAAGAACCTATTTACAAACTAATCAGTTCTATAAGTTTATGGTAATCTTATTATAGTTATCTTTGTAACATACAATAAAGACATTGAATTTATGAATAAAGAAATGAGCTTGGATGTTGCCCTTGATATTATCGGGACGCTCCGCATGATGAAGATTGACGAAATTTCTAATGAAGCTGATGAAAACAGAAAAAAACTACTCCAAAAAGAACTTTCTGTTCTCAACACAGAAGAAAAAATAGCTAACGGACTATTACAGTTTGAAGTTTCGGAAAATGTGCGTTTATCTTATGGATAAAATACAAAACTATTACGCACCCAAATTGAAAGCATACTATGCAACGCTATGAAGTGGAAGCCATCTTTGAACAAAAAAAAGATGGCTTATTTGAAGATATTAATATATCATCACAAAAGCCTATTGCTATAATCTTAGGTGGGCAACCAGCTTGCGGAAAAAGCACTCTTATAAATGTTGCAAAGAAAGACCATCCTAACTTAGATTTTCTCACTGTTAATGGTGACTTTACAGACTGTTTCACCCCAATAAGGAGTTAATAAAAGACCCTATTAAATATCCTATTGAAACTCAAATTTTTTCTAGTGTTTTTACTGAAAAACTAATAGAAGAAGCCATTAAACGGCAATGCAACATTATTATAGAAGGAACTATGAGAAATCCAGATGTACCTTTAAAGACTGCACAAAAATTTAAAGATGCTGGATTCATGGTTGAAGCATATATTATTGCAGCCCCCAAGGAGTTTACCCAACTAGGACTTTACAATAGGTATCAAGAAGAAGTACTAAGTAAAGGACAAGGACGATTAGCCGACATTGATTCACATAACAAAGCCGTAAATGGACTAATAAAGTCTGCAAACCAATTATACAGCGACAAGGCTGTAGATAAGATTTCTATCCACACCTACTTAGCGAAAGAAAGAGTTAAAGATTTTAATCTAGTAAATGGAGAATGGAGTTGTAAAAGTATGCCATCTATCTTTATAGACGAAAGTCGGGCAAAACAGATGAAGAATAAAGAAATACTTAACACCAACATTCAAAAAGGAAAAGAATTTATTGAATCCGTCACTAATCCCGAAGTAAAAAAAGGAATGAAAGAAGCACTGTCACAGCTTCAATCTTCATTAGAAAAAGTTCAAAGACAAGAAAAAGGATTAAAAAAAGGTTTCTTCTAATTATTCAATTAAAAAAAGAGGACTGGCTTTTCCAATCCTCTTTTCTATTTATTTGCGTCTAACTCATATCTATTTGCTGTGAGATTTGTCCTTTAACGGTTCTGATTACCTCATTAATATAATCAAGAATAGGCTTAGGGTCTATAGTCTTATCTTTGTATTCCATTTGAAAATGTAAGTGTTCTCCTGTACTGCGCCCGGTACTTCCACTAATGCCTATTGGTTGCCCGGCTTCAACAGCTTGTTTCGCATTTACAAGCACATTGTACAAATGCCCATAAATAGAAGTAAATCACCATGACGCACTTCTACATAATTGCCTAACCCTTTATTTTTTCCTGTTTTTACAACCATTCCCGGCATTATCGAATAAACATAGTCGTTGTTACCTTTAAGGTCTATTCCCCTGTGGTTTGCTATTTTTCCAGTAAATGGGTCTTTTCTTTTACCATAATGGGAAGTTATCACCATCGAATCAATGGGCAAAGATAAATACCTTCTTTGCTTCCAGTATGCAAGCCGTTCTGTAGTCAAAGCATCATTGACAACAACTGCCTTTTCTTTTTCTTCTATCATTTATTTTCTGTTGTTGCTAATACCGGCTCCGTTTTAGGAATATCTTTTTTCTGCAATACCGTATTGAACTGACAATAGCTATTCACTGAAAAAAACAGTGAACAGGAAAAAATACAATAAACTTATTCTTCATATTGATATTTTTATTACTTTTGAGCAAAAATATACATTACATGGATAAAAAGCAAGCTATTTTAATGAAAATGATATTCCATATAAAGAATTAGAACTAATTGGAGTATCAAAAGAACAAATATGGTCTTTGGATAGGACTAATATCACAGCTCTGTTATCGGGAAAAAGAACTAGTTTACTAGACCTCACTTTTCATGATAACAAGGGAGAGGAAATAAGCATGAAAGGAAAAATAAGTCTATACTGGAAAGACAACAACAATGCTGGCGTTAAAATTCATCCAGTCAGACCAGAAATCATGAATGATATAAATCTTAAGCCAAAGGAATTAGAACGACTTCAAGATAACGAGGTAATAGCAAAAAAAACTATTAACAATGAAAAATATCTCGTACAGTTAGACCCAGAAACAAACGAATTGCTCAAAGCAAAAATCAAAAGCATTTCAATACCTTCAAGCATAAAAGGAGTTGAGCTGAAACAAGCAACAAAAGGAAACTCTAAAATCAGGCAAGGAACTTATTTTAAATGTTGACAAAGAAAAAATAGCCATAAGATTAGATTTAAATAATCCAAAAGGAATAAGATTCTTAGACTTTGAGCAGCAGCAGAAAATAGCTTATGACCGACATAACCACAAATCATAGGAACTATTCATACTGATAAAAACAGAAGTGAATATATAGAATATATGAAAGGACAAAAGCCGTCACTTGGAAATGATTCTCTGTCTAAAGTAGAACATAAATTCAAATTATAAAATGAAGAAAAGAAAAATTTTGAAGCTCTGCAATATAGCTATGAAAATGCAGGACAATTCCGAGCCATAGCAGCAGTTCTTGGATATTCAGAAGAATACCGAAATGGCGATATTACCTTTTCCAAAGGTAATGAAACATACACTTATCCACTAAAAACACTTAAACTTGGCAATTTAGGAGATAATAGAGAATCCGTATTAGAACAATCTAAAGAAAGAATTATCAGCTTTTTGACAAGGAACAAGCTAGCAATAATTTTCAAGAATATAGCCAATATTTACGAGAAAATCATAATGTCGCCATCATAAAATGGATGATATAAAACAAGGAACTAACAAGAATGAAGGATATAAAGACGGATTTACAGTCATGACCTTGAAATAAAATTGCATATAAAGGAGAAGACCTTTATCGGTATGCTTATGAACAAAACCAAACCCTAGATGGTAAAGGTTCATATGTTGATATAGACTGGAACAAGTTTAATGAAGTAGGAGTTAAACCGGAAAATTTAAGCCCCGAAGATGTTATAAACATAAAGAATGGAAAAAAAACAGGTATGCTAAATTTTTCCATTGAAGATACTCCTAATAATAGAGAATTTCTAGACAATGAAAAAGTTTCCTATAAAATAGAAGATGGGAAACTCAATTTTGAAGGGAAAGCAACAACTCTTAAATATATAACAGCCGACAATACACCTGAAAATAAATCTAAATTAAAAGCAAATGAAATTGACTTCAAAGAAGAAGGGAAACGCATCAAAATTGATGGTATCAATGCTAGAAAGCTGGCGATAGCAGCTATTACAGTGGTTTATCCAATCGCAGGGATAGCCATTTTACTCATTCCTAAACGGCAAGAAATAAAAAGTGATTTGTCCTTTACAAAAGATGAAATAAAAGCTCTAAAAGCTGATAATGTCGTAGTAAAGACTAATTCAAAAGGAGAAAGAACATTACACCAACGTGATAAAGATACTAAATGAGATAGTATCAATAAAGGCAAAAGATATTCATATTCCCCAAAAGCTTGGAGGAATAGAGTTAACCCCTATGCAGCAAGAAAATCTCAAAAATGGGAAAGAAATAACCATTGTAAACGAAGAAACTGAACAAAGCCGCAAAAGTAAGACTAGATTTGAATGCCAAAAATGGATTATCCATTAAAGATGCAAATGCCATAGAAATTAAAGCTACTGAAAGAAAGAACAAACACTAGGGAAAGAAAAACATATATCTGACAAAGAAAGATTAGAGTTGTTGCTCAAAAAGGAGCTAAAGGAATTGACGAAATTTTTAAAGACAAACCTACTGAAATGGCTGCCTTTTTAGAAAAATATAAGCTATCTAAAGATTATGCTTCTTACAAGGAAGTAGAAAAAACATATTCCAACTCTAAGGAAGCTACAAAACAAACTATCGGAGAACAAATATCTACCCAAATGGATAAAATAGATAGTTCTATTAAAGCAACTGCGAAGCAAGAAGCATCTATTCTCGGATATGGCAGAACCTATGGAAAAATAATGATACACCAACAATGAAACTATAATATTATGCTAACATTTGACGATTATAAGGCTAAAATATCCATCATTCAAATTCTTGAAGATTTAGGGTATAAAAGACATTAGCAAAGGAAAGATTTCGCCTGTTTTTAAACTAACAGACGGAACAGGTAACAAGTTGGATGAAATCATTATCAAGAATCCCCATAGTGTACAAGAGCATTATTATGATAGGAACTATAAGGTGGAGATTTAATCCAGTTCATCAAAAATCATATTAATGACTTCCCACAATTCCAACATCAAAATACATTTGTGCGAATTAATATGATTCTAGGACATTACGCTAATGAGCCTTATACTCCTAAATATGAAGCATTCAAAACAATAAAAACAGAGAATAAATCTTTCGATAGAGATAGATACAAAGAATTTCCTACTACAATTGCTGATTTAAGATTTCTTACGAATGAAAGAAATATCAATCATCAAGTAGTAGAAAAGTTTCTCCCATTTATAACAAGGGTTAAGACTTACAGGGAAACGGCAATTACTATAATATAGGTTTCCCCTATATTAATCCAACAGATAAAGACAACAAAGTAACGAATTACGAATTACGAAACTATGGATTCAAAGGAATGGCAGCCGGGGGAGATAAAAGTAACTCGCTCTGGATTGCTGATTTTTGCCCACATCCACAGATGGCAAAACATATATATTTTGCAGAATCCGCTTTAGATGCTATGAGTTTCTATCAACTCAATGCCAATAAAATCAAATTAGAAGAAAGTGTGTTTTGCAGCGTAGGAGGATACATTTCACCTAATCAAATAAAAAACACTCTATCACGATATCCACAAGCTAAAGTACACACCTGTTTTGATAATGATTTTAAATGGCAATCTGTATGACATTAAAGTACATGGAATCATTAGCAATTCAGAAATAGCAATAAAAGAAAATAAAGACGATGTGCTTTTTAAGACTAAAGGCAGGGAATTTAGTATTAACAAAAATGACATTTCACTAGAAAGTTTTAGAGAAAAAAGCAAAATAGTAGCTCCCATGATTTCTCATAAAGCAGAAAAGGCTAAAGATTTCAATGAAATTCTAATGAAACAGCATGAGCAAAAAAAAGTATTAAGTTATGAAT
>NZ_CP018938.1 GCF_002849695.1 Bacteroides fragilis | reverse complement strand
GCTGCCTTGATAGACACGCTTTTCCAGAAACATCGGGTTCTTTCGGGACGTCCGATGCCATAGGTAGGGAGCAGGATGTCCTCCTCCCATACTTTTACATTCTCTTTCATCTTATTTTATGGATTATTTGATTAATTCTTTTTCTATTTCTTCCAGTGTTTTCCCTTTGGTTTCTGGCAGCTTCCGGCGTATGAACAGGAATCCGGCCAGACAGATGCCACCATACAGCCAGAAAGTACCTTCGGCACCTATACTTTCATTCAAAACGGGGAAGGTATAGGTCAGTACAAAGCAAGCTACCCAAAGGAAGAAGGTGGAGAGGGCCATGGCCATACCTCGTATTTTCACGGGGAAAATTTCGGATAAAACCACCCAGACTACCGGAGCGAGTGACATGGCATAGCAGGCAATGGCAAGCACTACCAGCAGGAGCATGGGCAGACCGCTTACATCCAGAAAGTAGCAAGTTCCCAGTGTCAGGTAAATCAGTGCCAATCCGGCAGAACCGATAAGCATCAGGGTGCGACGTCCCCATTTATCCACTGTATAGATGGCTACGAAGGTAAATATCACATTGGTGATTCCGGTCACTACAATGTTCATCAACACATCGGAAACGGCATAACCGGCCGATGAAAAGATTTCATGTGCATAATTGAAGATTACATTGATGCCACACCATTGTTGGAATATAGCCAGGACGATGCCGATGATCAGCACTTTGCGCATTTCCGGGCGAAAGACAGCTTTCCATTCGTAATCTTGTTTTCCGTCTTGCCCCCGGGTTACTTGTGTCAGTTCTTCCAGGGTCTGCCGGGCATAGGTTTCTCCTCCGATGCGCATCAGTGTTTTCCGTGCTTTCTCCTGTTGATGGACAGTAGCCAGCCAGCGGGGACTTTCAGGGATGACGAATGATAATAGAAAGAAGATTCCTGCCGGAATCAGTTCTGCCCAGAACATCCATCGCCAGGCCCACTCTATACTGGTGTCACTCAGTACGTCGGAACCGTGTGTATAGTATTCTCCTATCTGCCAGTTTGCAGTTGCGCGAGTAAAATGCCTAATACGATGGTAAGCTGGTTGAGTGATACGAATTTACCTCGTACATGGGCAGGGGAAACTTCTGCGATATAGACGGGGGAAACGTTGGATGCGATGCCGATACCCAGTCCTCCTACAATGCGATAGAAGATAAAATAGGAAAAACTATCGACTATTCCCGTACCTAAAGCTGAAAGCGCAAAGGAAGGAGGCTATGATGAGCATCTTTTTACGTCCGTACTTGTCACTCCAGACACCCGATAGCAAAGCCCCTACCAGGCAGCCTATCAATGCGCTGCTCATGGCCCAGCCGCGTAGAACTGCTGAATTTTCAATTCCGAAGAAAGGTTCGTAGAAGATTTTAGCTCCACCGATGACAACCCAATCATAGCCGAACAACAGCCCGCCCATAGCTGAGACGATGCAGATTAGTAGTAAATAGCCTTGTGTCTGTTTCATGTTATTAAATGGTTTAAATGATTAATGCAAAGTAAGCGGGTTTAGAGGTGAAAATAAATAGAGAAACCAGCTAAAAAGATGGACTATCTTTCTTTTTTATATGTATATTTGTGACGTGAATCTATGAATCTGTTAGTATGGCAAAAAAAAGACGGTTTTCTGGGCGAACAGGCATTGGTATTGCCTCCGGCCATTGTACAACGCATGAGACAGAACCTGCGACCTCTGTACTGTACATTACCGATATAGGCTATTATCCAAAGGCTTATAATCATTTTCGGGAACGGGATGCTCCGATTGACCAATATGTATTTATCTATTGTACGGAGGGGAGGGTGGTTCAGCCTGGATGGGCAGAAGCACCCGGTAGCTCCCAATCAATACTTCATACTTCCGGCAGGACTCCCTCATGCCTATGGCGCCGATGAAAAAGAACCATGGACAATTTATTGGATTCACTTCGGGGAACACTGGCTTCACTCTATTGTACGCACCGAACTTGCCGGCTCACGGAAATAAAGCCGGGAATGCATTCGCGAATCAGTTACCGGACAGAATTGTTTGAGGAAATTTTCGGGTACTGAAAATGGGGTACAGTCTGGAGAATCTTTCGTATGCCAGTTCTGTATTTCATCATATCTGGGTTCTTTACGTTATCTCAGGGAGTATCGGGAGGCTTTTTCAGAACACCGCCTGATGGGTGAGGAAGATCCCGTTAGTGCAGCCATTCATTATATGAAGGAGAATTTGGGTAAGAAGCTGACTTTAGCCGAGTTGGCAGATTATACAGGATATTCGCCTTCGTACTTCTCTAATTATTTTTGAAACGTACGGGCTATGCACCATTGAGTTATTTCAATCAGATCAAGATTCAGAAAGCCTGTCAGTTTCTCGATTTTACGGATATGAAAGTGAATCAGGTATGCTATCGGGTAGGTATTGAGGATGCTTATTACTTTTCACGGCTGTTTAGCCAGATAATGGGTATGTCTCCCAGAGAATATAAGAAGGTGAAAAAAGGATAGAAGAGATCAGGAGGCTGACGGGGGAAAAGCCGGTTATCGCTTTTCCCCGTCAACTGATAAAGATTATATTCTTGATCTTTCCTGTCAGTTTGATGTCTCTGAAGAGGCACCTACCAGGATTTCAAACTCTCCTTTCTCAAATACCCAACGGTTTTGTCGGGCATTGAAATACCGGAATGCGTCTTCATCCAGTTCGATCTCTACCTGTTTGCTTTCTCCTGCCTTCAGATATATCTTGTCAAAGCCTTTTAATTCTTTCTGTGGACGGGGCTCTTTAGACTGTATATCATGTACATAAAGTTGGGCAATTTCGTATCCGTCTTGCTGCCCGGTATTGGTTATGGTAAACGAAACTGTGACTTTCTTCTGTTTTTTATCTGTAATACGGATATTGAGGTCCGTATAATCAAAAGTGGTATACGAGAGTCCGAATCCAAATGGGAAAAGAGGTTCGATACCTTTTTCGTCGTATCCCCGGTAACCGGTGAAGATTCCTTCTGTATAATATACTTTCTTTTCTTTTCGGGTTTTCATCATAGTGGCCGTATGCCGGCGAATCTTCCCATTTTTTTTCGATTGTGAACGGGAGTTTGGCTGACGGATTTACTTTGCCCGAAAGAATGTGGGCTAATGCGTGTCACCCTCCTGCCCGGGATAGAGGGCATGTACTACAGCGGGTACCTGATTGATCCACCGGGTCATGTTCACTCCGCCTCCGGCATGAATGGCTACTATCAGTTTGGGGTTTACTTTAATCAATTCCTCGATTAGCAGGTCTTGTCCATAAGGCAAATCGAACGGTCGGTCGCGCCCTTCCAGTTCGATGCTTCCGTCCAATCCGGCACAGAACACCACGAGATCGGCTTTCTCGGCCAGTCGCTTTGCTTCAGAAAAGTCAATGTCGCTTTGATAAGCATATCCCATCCGGATCTCTGCCGGGTGCTGCGTTGGTTACAGAATTCCAGTTGAACGTGTTTGGTATCTCCTTTCCGTACTGAAACGGCAATATTGCGTACGTCGAACGATTGAGACCGGGAAGCGTCCAATGCCAATGTTCCGTCTATCCACAGGCGATACGCTCCCTGTGCATCGACAAAGAACCGGAGGCTGTCTGTCTTCTCGGCATCCACGTATCCTTCCCAACATATCCGGTAGTCACTTCCCAATTTGCTCTCGTTGAAAGGGTATCCCCACCATTCGTAATTTACTGTGCGGTCGATACGGCGAATGATCAGTCCGTTTTCATCTTTACCGTTTCCGGATGCTGTGTTGCCCGGTTGATTGCTGTTTACTGTTCTTCCGGCAGCTACTGCCTGTTGCTGGATCATTTTGTCGGAGAGCATAGCAGAACTGTCAGATGACAATGCATAATAACTGGCTTCCAGTCCGGGTTTGCTATCTTTGGTACGGAACTTACTGTTACGGAACAACCGGGGTTTGAACTGGTTGGATATTCCTTCGGTGTAATATACTGTTGCTTCCGGAAATTCCTGGCAGATACCCTCTAATGCTGAAACGACATACCAGGGGTGAACTTTAGAACTTCCACCTCCGCCATACACAATGCTGTTGACATTGTATATTCTGTTCTGAAACAATCGCCGGATTGGCTGTAGGACCGATCACGGCAATTACTTTAGGTTGGCGGATGGGTAATGTGTTTTGTTCGTTCTTTAACAGGATGATACCTTCACAGGCGCATTCAATGCCATTTGATTGGCTTGTGGGTTGAAAGTCGGGATATGGGTGTCTTGCTGAGGCCGATCAAAAAATCCCATTGAGATGCAGGCTCCGTAAATACGGCGGTACTTTTATCGTTGATCACTTCCTCTGTAACCTTTCCTTCTTTAATAAGTGGGAGAAGTTCTTTGCGGGTGAACCAGTCGTTGCTGCCCATTTCAAGATCCAAACCGTAGTTTGCGGCATTGTCAGCGGAATAGGTACATGCCCAGTCTGACATCAACATGCCTTTGAAACCCCAGTCCTTCTTTAAAATATCGATCAGATGTTTGTTTTCAGTACAATGTATTCCGTTCACTAAGTTGTAACCTGTCATGACGGCTTTGACACCTGCTTTTGTACGGCAGCTTTAAAAGGTGGAAGGTAAATTTCCTGCAGCGCGCGTTCGGATACTTCCGTACTGACTGTATAGCGGTCAAACTCCTGATCGTTGCTGCGAAGTGTTTTATGGTGGCGATTACTCCTCCGTCTTGTACCGCTTTAATAAAAGGGACTACCATTTCGGATGTCAGATAGGGATCTTCGCCGAAATACTCGAAATTACGGGCTCCTTTGGAAGCCCTGTAGTTGTTTACCCCCGGAGCTAAAAGAAAATGAATACCTCTCGCACGCCATTCCTGGGCATACATGGCTCCTGTCTTTTCTGCCAGATTTTTGTTCCATGAGGCAGCCAGAGAAAGTGCCGATGGAAATGCGGTAGCACGTCCGAACAATCCCCAGGAGGCAACGCCCAGCGGACCGTCAGCCAGTTTGAATGCCGGTATTCCCAATCGTTCGCACGGGTGCAGATAGAAATCGTTGTATCCGGCAAGCAAATCTATTTTCTCTTCAAGGGTCATACGTCCGATAAGGTCATTTACTCTTTCTTCGGTAGACAATGTCGTGTCTTGGAACGGATACTGGCTTTGAGCATACAGATTGCAAGGTAAAAGCAAGCCTATAGCCAAACTTAAGGTAAGGAAAATGTTTTTCATGTGTTTTCTTTGAATTAAATGTTTATTGAGTGATGTCGCAAAGTTCTAAAAAAGAGGGCTTACTGCAAAATGGAAAGCCCTCTCTTTCGGGTAAAGTGTGTTAAATTAATGTATAGCTTTTATCAGTTCATTTCCGTTACGCACCGGTTCTTTAATCAGCTCCGGTAAATTATACGTTTTAGTAAACGTATCATAGAAACGCGGATCTTTCTGCGCAATAAAAACGGTTTTCCCGCTTTTCCTGTTTCCGTATTGAAACTGGCGAAGAATGGTCGTGCCCAAAGTCCGTCCAGTCGTTTGCTGCTGAATACGAACCACTTTCCGGATGACGACCAGGTATGGAAACTTTCCACGTCATCACTGTTTACTTCGTTTAAAAGCCGTATCTCTCCGGTATCTATCGTTAAAAGGCAAAGCTCGCTTTCCGGATGCCAGATAGAAAAGTTACCATAATCAGATAGAGTGAACATCAGGTATCTGCCATCTGGAGAAACTCTTGGAAAAGACACGCTCTTCCCCTGTTCCGAAGCTTTATATACACATTCCAAGCTCTCGAACTTACCTGATTCGGGGTCGAATCCAATCCGGCATAGGTCATAACGAATACTGTCCAGCGGCATCTTTTCTTTGTAAGCGTTTCCACGGCAGAAGTACAGCATCTTCCCGTCCGGTGTCCAGTTCGGAAATGTCTCCATGTATTTATCCCCATAAATCAGGGAGTCCGTGAGGAACGTTTTCTTTTGCGTGTCATATACCATCAAGTCGGCGGCCAGGTCTGACACCTCGATGGGCTTCTGTCCCGATGAATGGAAGAATTGCTGTATCTCATTCATTGAGAATGCGATATATCTTCCTGAAGGATGCCAGGCCGCATAGGTTCCCCCATTCTTGGCCCCTTCCGGTTTTGTATTAACTTTTTCTACTTTTCCATTTTTTGATATCAGTGTTCCTCCCGATTTTCCACGTACATGTATCATCATGGTTTCGGGCGAGTTCCGGTTGAACGTATGGCAATTAATGCATTGTTTTTCAAATGCTTTATTCTCCGCTATGGGAGTTTCCTCATAATTAGTCAGGTTTCGTTGATAGATTCCCATCTCGTTCCAGAGTTCATATCCCGGGTAGAGTAGCCGGTAGGCGAGGTATGGATCTATCATTTCATTAGAAACGGTATCTGTAATATCTGCGAAGCGTGTCCATTTTCCATCTTTCAGGAGGGTGATTCGAATAAAGATTTCCTTTCCGGCTGCCTTTTGGAGAAGTTTTTTCCAGGCTTTGGATGGGATAATCACTTCCGGTTGCTTGCTGGTATATAGAATATCTGTCACTTTTTCTACACCAATTTCTGTTTGAAAAACATCAGCTTCTTCTTTGATAATGAAATTTGGCGGAGCAATATTAACCGGGAATGTGACTCCTGTATAATCCGGGTATATACAGGGAATACTATCTGTATATAAGTCCGGCCTTTGACATTGCTCTGTGCAGGCTTGTAGTATCCAGACAAGAGCCATCATAAAAAGAATATAGGTAGTTTTCATATCAGTGCAGATTAATTCTTAATGATTTTATCTCCATAGGGACTGATGAAGTTCAGATAGTACCAATAGGTGTTTCCAAACTCCGATTTCAACCTTTGCATTTCTCTGTTTTATATAAACCATAATATTGTTGGAATCGTTTTTCGGTTTGTTCGCTTACAGTGAAACCTGATTTTGAAAAAGTTTCTTCGCCTACTCCTAATTTATAGATATAGAGTGCCTCTTCGTAAGCAGGTGGCATTTGAGGGTAATCGAAATTATGTATGAACTTCAGGTTATTCACAAAACGTATGACATTGTTGCTCAACAGTAAGTTACCCATCAGATATTCGAAAGCCATCCGGTTTGTTGAGTCTTGTTCGCACAGATATTGCAGTTCCGGTCCTATATTTATAACATTCGCGAATCGTACAGGTGTGTTGGAGGTCTTGCCGGGTGATACTTTCAACCCGGGAACATTTCCTGTCGGTAGCCATTTCTCCAATGCTTCGGCCTCTTTCTTGTAGAAAAGAGATTGTTTAAGCAGGTTGATAAACCTCTGTGCCACTTTGGGACGTTTATTGGCTATGTTATACCGTGCCAGGTTAATCAGGTGCGGAGCGGTCTCTCCCCAGACAACCATCGATTCGAATTCCCACCGTTGTGCCTCGTTGATATATCCCAGGTCTTCATAAATGAAATGTCCATATTCGCTTTCACGGCTGTCACTGTTCCATGGGAAGTACAGACTTTTGACTCCTAATTTTTGTGGATAATCGAATAGGTGGTAAGGTAGTTTTCCTGTGTGATATAAAGCCAGGTTGTGAAAATAGGAGATCAGTTGATTGGTTCTCCCTGAATTTATATATTTTTCTGTTTGTGTCAATGTGTTTTCCCAATTTCTCTCTTTTACGCTTTTCTCAGCCATCAACATGATGCGTTCCGGCATATTATATGATTGTACGAATATATAACATGCGGCAATGGCATATATGATTATAAAAATTGTGGAAATTGCCATATTCTTTTTATTTCCATGAACATTAATCCATGGAATGCGGATGAAACATTTCCATTGTTTGGTTATGAAGAGATTAATTCCGGCAAGTAACAAAAGCCCCAAGAAAACTCCCACGACAGGTGTTAATGAATGATCTACAGGCATTGTATAAATGAAAAGACATATAGAGGGAACCAAGGATAATTGTAACAGGTCTGTTTGTCCTGTTATTTTTTTGAAAGAATAGTGCGTCAACAGATATATTCCCGCCAATATCCCGGATAATATTGCACTCCCCAATATGGGGATATAAAAGAATTGAACGATGAAATCATTCAGATATGCGATCAACCCTTCCGTATGAATTTGTTTTGAGAAGTATTCTTTAGAGAACAGGAACAAGTGGTGTTGTTCGTGATAATAAATCACATGTGAAAGTACCCCTTGGTAACAAAGGAAATAGGTAATGAAAAGTAGTAAAAAAAGTAGGTATGGTAACCGCTTCATAAGTATAGATGCAAGATAATAAGAGAAATGAGGGCACCCCCGATTGGAATGCCCCATTGTCTAAACACTATTATTAATAACCCGGATTCTGTGTCAGGGCAGGATTCAAGTCAATTTCGCTTTGCGGTACAGGGAACAAATAGTTATTGTCCGAGTATCTGCTTCCTACCAACTTAATCGGTTCTCCCTGATAAAGGATACACATTTTTCCACCATCTACTTTTTTGTCGGGATCATTCGGGTTGTCTACAATCTTATATTTCAATCCTTCGAATGGTGCATTCAATACGTCTTTGGCAATTCCCCAACGACGGATATCCCACATACGTTTTCCGCCTTCCAGACAAAATTCTACACGCCATTCGTTACGGATACGTTGACGGAGATCATCCTGAGTAGCACAATAAGTAGGCTTGCTGGCATCCGTATTCTGAAGTTCAGGCATACCTACACGACGTCTTACCTGATTGACGGCATCAAATGCAGCCGGATCCAATCCCTTAAGTTCATTCATGGCTTCAGCATAAGTTAAGAGTACTTCAGCATAACGGATATGTACCCAGTCCTTACCCATGTTCCAGCCATCAGACTGAGGATCTAAACTTGGGTCCAGCCATTTCTGGCCATAATATCCGGTTTCTGTAGCATCATTATGTTGGTTGATGCCTGTGCTACCGCTTGAAGCCAAAGGAGCGACTTTTATTGTTACGCCATACATTTCCTCACCATCGTGCAAAATGTCTACCTCCAAACGTGGGTCACGGTTTTTGAATGGATCTGTTGAATCGTATATTTTAGATTTACTGATCGGAGCGCCTTCACTATCTTCGAATGCGTCCACCAGACTTTGAGTGGGGTTCATGCCACCCCAACCTTTTGTAGGGAAACATTCCCACCCCATCAGGTAGTGAGTTTTGTCCGGGTAGTTAAATTGGGTAACAAGTATGAATTCGTCACAACCATCGGCTTTTTCCCAGAAAAGTTCAGCATATTTGCCTGTATTGTCTTTATCATAAAGTTCATACAAGCCTAAATCCATTACATTTTTGGCTTCTTTGGCAGCTACATCCCAATTTCCGTAGTATAAAGCAGCTCTTGCTTTCATTGCCATAGCGGCTCCTTTAGTAATTCGTCCATAGTCAGAAGCAGGCCATTCTGTTGGAAGGGCAGCAATTGCTCTGTCAAAATCAGCCATGACTTTCTCATATACTTCTGCTCTTGGCATACGTGTGATTCCTTCCATGTCTTTTAAGTCCAGAGGTTTATCAATGTATGGAACGTCTCCGAATGAACGGATCAGATTAAAGTAGATATACGCTCTGAAGAAATATACCTGTCCGAGTGCTTTGGTTTTATCTGCTTCAGGATAATCAGGAATCTCATCTATTTTTGAAAGAATCAGGTTACACTGACGGACATTTGCATAATCACCGCTCCAACCTTGGTCTGCCGGGTCATAAATTCCTTTGGAAATATTACCTGCAGCCCATTTGATACCCATTGTGGCATTGTCTGAATTAATGTCGTTGTCTTGATCCCATGTAGACAGATAGCCATAGAGGTCTGAGACTACTTTGTTTGCGTCATCCGGCGTTTTCCAGAAGCTACCATCAGAAAGCTCTTCCTGAGGATAGCGATCCAGAAAGTCGCTACAAGAGCTGAACCCTACTATAAGGGCTGTTGCAAATATATATAAGTAATTCTTTTTCATATTTTTATAGTATTGAGGGATTTAGAATGAAACTTTTAGGCCTAATGAAACTTTCTTCACGTTGGTATATGACCATCCGCGTGTACTTGATTCTTCCGGGTCAATGTCTTCAAGACCACAGAATGTCAGTAAGTTTTCACCAGCTACATAGACTTTGATTCTGCTAACGCCAATTCTGTTCAGCCAACTCTTAGGCAGATTGTAGCCTAATGACACATTCTTCAAACGTACATAAGACGCGTCTTCCAACCAGAAAGAAGAAGTTACGAAGTTAGTTTGTGAATCTTTTGTGATACGAGGATAGCTGGCATTATGATTTTCCGGAGTCCATCGATCTAGGTGTTTTTTCAGCACTTTACCACCATTATAGAATGCGTATGAAGATTCGGCTTCACAGTATTTATCGACATCGAATGCACCTTGGAACAGAGCAGAGAAGTCGAAGTCTTTCCAATACAGGTTAATGCTTAAACCACCTGTCCAGCTCGGGAAGTTTTGACCGATCACTGTACGGTCATTCGCAGCATCAATTTTACCATCACCATTCAAATCAGCATATTTGATATCACCCAATTTTTCTGTTCCTGTACGTTTCGGTTCGTTGGCCAGTTCCTCTTCAGTATTGAAATAACCGATTGCTTTGTAACCATAGAATGAACCGATGGGATAACCTTCTAAACGCCATAATTTATTGTTGTCAGGATCTTCTCCTTCAGTACCCTCAAGGTTTGTGATACGGTTTTTTACATAAGCCAGATTTAAATTTACAGCATAGCTGAAATCTTTATTGATACGGTTATTGTGGAAAATGTTTAAATCGAAACCTGTATTTTCTACACTACCTGCATTCTGAACCGGTGCTGACATACCTAAAATACCCTGTACCGGAAGTTTCAATAGCATGTCATCTGTTTTTTTCTTGTATACAGACAGTTCAAATCCAAGTTTATTATCTAAGAATCCTGCGTCTAATCCAACTTCGTAATTAGTAACTGTGGCCCACTGAAGTGCACTGTTTACATATCTCGCTTCATAGGCGGTTGTGTTCAATGTATTACCAAACATATAAGAACCATAAGCATAAGTCGCTACTGCAGGGTAGATATCGCTCAATTCTTCGTTACCGGTACGACCCCAACCTAAACGTAACTTCAAGTTACTCATCCAGTTCAGATTGTCTTTAATAAAGTTTTCCTCTGAGATTCTCCATCCGGCAGAGAATGCAGGGAATACACCCCAACGATTATCTTTCGGGAAACGTGAAGAAGCATCTGCACGCAGATTCGCTTCAAATAAATATTTGTCAGCGTAATCGTATTGGATACGGCCAAAGTATGAACGACGGGCTAACTCCGTGCCACCGTCAGAATTGGTTTGAGATGATTTATCCAGTGTATTCAATGACTCTGTTAGTTCATCGCTACCACCACCCTTACGTGTGGCTTCTGTATATTTATAAAGTTGTTCCCACTGCTCAAAGCCAAACAATGCACCGATAGTATGTTGCTTGAACGTTTTGTTATAGTTCACCAACAACTGAGATGTATATTCGTTCCAGATATAATATTTATCGTATCCTTCTCTCAAACCAGAATCAGAAATATTTGATCCGGTACCATATGAATAATGTTTCTTGAAGTAATCGATGTTACGAATATCATTACGTACAGAGAATAATCCCTTAACGCTCAATTCCGGTAAGATGTGTACGGTTGCATGTAGGATAGCATTCAACTGCTGGTCCATCTGACGATAAAAACCGGTTCTTCCTAATTCTGCTACCGGATTGGCTTTTCCGCTATAATTAAATGTACCATCTTCATTGTAAACCGTAGTGTCGGGCTGTTACGGGTCACTTCACTCATCAGTGTAGCAAATCCGACAGCTCCATCCTCACGTGTTCCTCTATATCCGGATACATTCAGTCCGGCAGAAAACCATTTGCTGATTTCTGATTCAACGTTAATACGACCGGTGAAACGATTATAATCATTTTCGTTTGTTAAACCACCTTGATAGAGATAACCAACCGATGCACTGTAATTTGTTTTTTCAGAGCCACCATTGATTGAGAAATTGTGTTGTTGTTCAAACGCAAAATTTTTAAATGTCTCTTTATACCAGTCTGTATTGGGGTGTCCGATTGGATCAGTTCCATTCCGGAAAAGCTCGATATCTTCATCGCTATACGGAAGGGCGGCATTGGGATTTTCATTTTTTACAGCTTCATTGTACAGCATAGCATAGTCTGCCGAACCAAGGAAGTTTAGTTTTGTCGTAGGAGTCGCCCATGCTACGCTACCCGAATAGGATACTTTGGCATCTTGTCCTTTCTTACCTTTTTTAGTTGTAATCAAGATTACACCGTTGGCAGCCTGTACACCGTAGATTGCGGCAGAAGCAGCATCTTTCAATACTGTCAAGCTTTCGATATCCTGTGGGTCAATGGTATTCATACTACCCGGTACACCGTCTACGATGACTAACGGATTAGCCGCATTCA
Organism: Bacteroides fragilis; assembly: GCF_002849695.1. Lineage (GTDB taxonomy): Bacteria > Bacteroidota > Bacteroidia > Bacteroidales > Bacteroidaceae > Bacteroides > Bacteroides hominis. Next base: position 32,870 of record NZ_CP018938.1, on the reverse strand, counting down.
CCGAGTTTTTACCACGTACGGTAATTGTTCCGGTTTGTAATCCCGGAGCACCGGAAGATTGGATAGCTGTTACACCCGGCATTGTTCCGGCCATTGCTGCAGAAACACTTGTACAGAACGAGATTCCAGTGCTTCAGCATTAATGGATGATACTGCACCTGTTAAATTTGCTTTTTTCTGTACGCCGTAACCTACTACAACTACCTCGTCAAGGGTCTTTGTATCTTCTTTCATGGTAACATTGTAAGAAGTAACACCTGGTTTCAATGATACTGTTTCAGGCATATAACCGATATAGGTAATTTGTAATTCGTTGCCGCCTACTGTCAGACTGAATTGTCCGTTAATATCTGTTATAGTACCATTAGAAGGAGCACCTTTTTCTACTACTGATGCTCCAATGATGGCTTCACCCATTGCATCTTTTACAACTCCCGAAACTTTTCTCTGCTTTTGTTGTTGAGTTGTCTGTACATCTTTTCTTGCTTCTTGCGTCGCAGATACTACAACCTGATTGTCTACAATTTTGTAAGTGTATCCCGAATTCTTGAATACTTCGTTCAGTACAGTTTCGATCGGAGCATCCGACACATTGATGGATACTTTCTTGTTCAGCTTTACCTGATTGTCATTGTAGAAGAAAGTATACTCGCTTTGTTTTTCAAGTTCACGCAGTACACTCTCGATGGATACGTTTGTCTTCGTCATTGAAATCTTTAGTACTTGAGCGAAGGCACTCACAGGTACCATAGCTATCAGGCTAACTGCCAAAGCAAAAGCCAGATGCTTTTTCATTCTTTGCGGACTAAACCACCGCATGTTGCATTTTCTCATAAATACGATTAATTATTAGATTGTAATTTTGATTGATAAAGTGAGCACAGGACACTTCTAAAGCATCGCTGCACCAGGTTAACGTCATTTACGGTTTCTCTCTCATTCTTTTCTTTATTAATTTAGGTTTAAAATTTGATGTTTGGTATAAGTTCTAAACGAACTTGGTATAAATCTTATCTTTTGTCCTATTTTCCAAGTTCCGTATGAACTTAGCTTTTATTACTATTTTTTTATTTCTTAAATCGTGTTCTACTTAAGTTCTTCGAGAACATAGTAGTCATTGCTTATTAATTTATAATTTAATGGCGCACTATGCGACATAATATTCAGAATCAGATCCAATGGTTCATTTCGCAATGTGAATGTAAAGCGATAATGATCAGCCACTTTCTGTGAGCAATCGATCTTTTGACCATACCATTTCTCTAAACGAGGTAAAATCATGGCCAATGTTTCGTTCTTGAAACTCAATCGTCCTCCAATACGCCAAGCAGAATATGAATTAGCATCTACATGATCTATACGCACATCACCGTTTGCTTGGCAAGTCAATTTTTCATTCGGACGAAGAATGTATTCTCCTTTAATTTGCTCTTTGTTATCCTTAGGTTCTACCCTAACTTTGCCATTGAGCAATACTGTTTCTACACTTTCGTCACCATCAAAACTAAAAACCTCAAATGCTGTCCCTAAAGCTGTAACATCCATATTCTTGGTTTTTACAACAAAAGGATGTCCCTTATCCGGATGAACATTAAAAAAAGCTTGTCCTGAAAGAGTTACTTCCCGCTTTTCTCCGGAAAACTCTTTTGGATATGTCAAACGACTTCCAGCATTCAACATCACCAGTGTACCATCTGCCAGTCTCACTGAATCCATGGATTGGCGTCCTGAATTCAGAACATACCAAACTTTTGGATCTGATTTTCTGGATAATAACATTAAAGATAATGTTCCGCAAATTAGCAATAATGCTATGGATGCTACCCAGCTATACCGATGTAAGCTTTGCCTAAAACGTCCGCTTTTTCCTTTCTTTATTTGGTGCATAACGTTTGTTAGCATTCGTTCTTCCTTATCGACATCGGTATACATATCAGAAGTCTGTTCCCATTGACTATAAATTGCCTGATTCACAAATTTATAGTTATTAAGTTTTTCTCGCTCTTCCGGCGATAGGCCATCGGTCAGCAGCTTCTTTATTATATTCTTATTTCCTGTTGTCGCTTGTTTCATCTTTATTACCTTCTTATTACCTATCTATTTATAAATACACGCAACACCATAACATCCCCAAAGAAAATTTAAAATCTTTAAAATAAAAGGGAAATCATGAAATAAGCTCTCTATACCTTATTATTATAGAGAAAGAAATATGATAAATAAATAGATGTTTTTACGTAAAAATTTTAAGGCTTCATTAATATGTCGCTCTACAGTTTTCTCACTGATAGACAGTCGAGTAGCTATTTCTTTATAGCTAAGGTGCTCTTCACGGCTTAAATGAAATACTTCTTGTTGCCGAGGCGTCAGTTCAGAAATTAATTTCTTTATATAGGCCTGAAGATCGGCTGCATCCATTTCATCTTCAATATCATATTCAACTTCTGCACTACTGAGTATAGTCGTTTTATACGCATTTTCATTGAAACTTTTACGAAATTGATTAAAAATTATATTGCGGGTTATAATAAATAGAAATCCTTTGAAGCTTTCATTCTCTTTCAAGAAGATACGTGCCTCCCACAATTTTACGAAGACCTCCTGTACCACTTCTTCTACTTCGGCCATAGAAGATAGGTATAAACGGGAAAAGTTGTGAACTTTAGGCCAATACATTCTGTATAGAGCAGTAAATGCAGCTTCGTCCCCCAGTTTTAATGATACAATAAGCTCTTTCTCGGTCATAAATCTATCGGTGTGATGTGCAAACATACAATTTTTTAGGGAGAAACAATACAAATTTTAAAATAAAAATAGAGGATTTATAGCAAATGAGCGCATTTGAATATAAAAAGATGTGTTTAAATAATAATGATTATAGAAATATAAAAAAGATAGTAAAATTCATTTTAGGTTGACATAAGGGAGAGGATCTTTATATTTAGCTAACTCAGACTTTCTTTAAAAAGATGCTATAATAATTTCTTCTTGAATAAAAATACTATTATCATGCAATATAAAATTGCCTTTTAAGTAAAAATACATTTTATTGCAGGATCTTATTCGTTTCCTGAATATAGGAAATTAATTCTCTATCTGTACGAAGTTAATATCCTGTTGACAAAACCTTAATTCTTTATTTGTACGAAGTTAACATCTTAAAAAGTTAGAGTTCAAAAATCTGCTTTAGGAAGCTATTTACTAATTTTTCCCGTTTACATTTCTACTATCATAAATCATCGTTAATTCACTTAATACATATCATTAAAGAGCTATATCGTTTGTTTTATCGAGCAAATACACAAAATTGGAGGCTTTATCCTATCAAATATAACTTTCTCTAACAGCAACACAGCTGTTTTTTTCCTCAGATCTTTGGTTCGGGTGCTAAAACCAGCAATACAGATGAGATAGAAAATACAAAATGATAAAAAAGCATGAAATAATCAAAATGTAAACAGGACCCTATAATAAAAATAAATAAAGGATAAAAATGCAATAGTTCTCGAAGAACTTAAGTAGAACACGATTTTACACCCTAAAAAGATTCAAATAAGAAAATTGGAAAAAACAGTGAAACATGTTAATCAAGCACGGGATTCTTAAAGGGCAACGCCTATTATTTGTTAAATTTAAATTATAATCTAATAATTATGGTATTTATGAAAAAATGCAATCAAAAGTGGTTTAATCCACAAAAAGTAAAAAAGCAAATAGCAATTGCTGTTGCTATTAGTTTAGTTTGTGCAATACCTATCAGCACATTTGCACAAGTACTCAAATTCTCAATAAAAAAGAGTAACACTTCTATCCAATCGGTATTACAAGAGTTAGAAAAAGGAAGTGAATATACTTTTTTCTATAATGATAATCAAGTGAAGTTAGATAAAAAGGTTTCTATAAATGTAGAAGATGCTCCGATAGAAGTTGTTCTAAATCAGATATTTGAAAATTCCGGGTACTCTTATAGAATAGTAGAGAATCAAATTGTTATATATACAATCCCCACCACAACTGCGCAACAAACGGTTCAACAGCAAAAACAACAAAAAGTGACCGGTGTAGTAAAAGATATTGCAGGAGATCCTATAATAGGAGCATCTATAATAGAAAAAGGATCTTCTTCAAACGGGACTATCACTAACGTGAATGGCGAATTTTCTCTTATAGTAACAGGCAATGAACTCCAGGTTAGTTACATTGGATATATTCCTCAAACCATTAATCTCAAACCGGGGGTAAGCTCTTATAATGTAATAATGAAGGAAGATACCAAAACATTAGATGAAGTAGTGGTAGTTGGGTATAGTACACAAAAGAAAGAGAGCTTGACTGGTGCGCTACAAACAGTTAAGAGCGATAAACTAAAAGATATTACTACCCCTTCAGTAGAAAATATGTTAAACGGAAAGGTTCCGGGAGTATATGTAGCTCCAGGGTCGGGACAACCCGGGTCAGGAGGAGCTGTCGTGATTCGTGGACAAGCAACTTTAAGTGGACCACTGCTCCATTATGGGTTATTGATGGAGTGATTGTTGGTTCAAATGCCGGTGCTTTGAATCCAAGTGATATAGAAACAATGACTATCCTAAAAGATGCTGCTTCTACTGCTATTTATGGTTCACAAGGAGCCAACGGCGTTATTCTGGTAACAACCAAAAATGGTAAAGCAGAAAAGATGACAGTAAATGTCTCTGCAAAAGTTGGTATCAGTAAGTTAGGGAGAGGAAATATGGAAATGATGGATGGAGCGGAGCTATATGATTACTATAAATCATTCTCAAATCAGGAAGCGATTACTTTTTCACGTTATAATGATGAACTGCGAAATTGTAATTTCGATTGGTTTGATTTGGCTGCCCAAACAGGAGTTACCCAAGATTACAATGTTTCTTTATCCGGAGGTAATGAGAAAATCAGATCTTTCCTTTCCATCGGTGTCTATGATGAAGAAGGAGCAGTGAAAGGCTATGATTACACACGATATAACTTCCGGTTAAAAACAACCTATAACCCCTTTGAATGGTTGAGTATAAAACCTGCACTGGCAGGATCGCGACGGGATATTGAAGATAAACAGTATGATGTAACTTCCATGTTCCAAAGACTGCCATGGGATAGTCCTTTTGATGAAGAAGGGAATTTGGTTCCCAATAGATATACAGGATGGGTGAACAGTTCTAATAGCAATTATCTATACGATCTGCAGTGGAATAATTCGAACTCTACCAATTATGAATTTATGGGTAATTTAGATTTTGATATTAGAATTACTGACTGGCTGAGTTTTTCATCCGTCAATAACTATAAATACATAGGCTATAATTACAGTGAATATACAGATCCGCGCTCAAGTAGTGGAGAGGGAGTAGATGGGCGTATGCGTGAATATCAAACTACCACTGTACGTCGTTATTCTAACCATATCATACGTTTTAACAAAATGTTTGGTAAACATTCAATAAATGCGTTGGCTGCTTATGAATTCAACGATTATTGGGCCAAAGCAACAGATATGTATGGAATAGGATTTATTCCCGGTTTCGAAGTATTGGACGTGGTAGCTAAACCGGAGAAAGTTGGTGGTAGTATTAGTGAGTGGGCGGTACAGTCTCTTTTATTTAATGCAAACTATGCTTTTGATAATAAATATCTGGCACAACTATCGTTCCGTCGCGATGGAGCCTCTAATTTCGGAGATAATGCAAAATATGGAAATTTCTTTTCTATCAGTGCCGGATGGAACATTAATCGTGAGAAATGGTTTCATGCCTCTTGGGTTGATGTATTGAAATTACGTATATCTTATGGCTCGGTGGGTAACCGACCAAGTTCACTTTATCCCCAATACGATCTCTATTCAGTATCTTCTAAATATAACGAAGAATCCGGAGCCTTGATATCACAATTGGGCAATAAAGACCTTACTTGGGAAAAGACTTATACTACAGGCACCGGAGTTGACGTAGCTTTTTTTGATAATCGGTTGAGAGCAAGTTTTGACTGGTATAATAAGTACACAAGTAACATTCTATATGCAGTACCCATTTCCGGATTAGTAGGAGTGACAAGTATGTGGAAGAATATTGGTGAAATGCAAAATCAAGGATTTGAATTGTCCATTGGCGGTGATATTATCCGTACGAAAGACTGGGATTGGAATATAGAAATTAACTTGGGACATAATAAGAACAAATTAAAGAAACTCTATAAGACAAAGAACGCTGAGGGACAATTTGTAGAAAAGCCAATTATTATTTCAGATGGAACATCGATTGCAGGTACAGCCAAAAGAGTATTACAGCCAGGTTATCCATGTGATACTTATTATCTGAAAGAATGGGCAGGTGTAAACCCGGAAAATGGGGCACCTCAGTGGTATAAAACCGTAGAAAATGAAGATGGAACTTTATCACGTCAGAAAACAAGTAATTATTCTGAGGCTGATCAAGTGAAATGTGGAAGTTCATCTCCAGACATCTTTGGAGGATTTAGTACGGTACTCCGCTGGAAAGATATTGATCTGAATGCAGTATTTGGCTACTCTGTAGGAGGGCAAATCTATAATTATTCTCGCCAGGAATATGATTCAGACGGAGCATATAACGATCGAAATCAAATGAAACTTCAAAAGGGATGGAATCGTTGGGAAAAACCGGGAGATATAGCTACACATCCGGTGGCTTCTTATAGTAATACGAGTAAGTCGAACAGTTCTTCCTCGCGCTATCTTGAAAAAAATGACTATCTTAAGTTGAGATCATTATCAATCGGTTACAACCTAAAATTGCCTCAATATTATATTAATAATATGAGAATTTTCTTCACTGGAGAGAACCTGTTCTGTGTTACAAATTACTCAGGCGTAGATCCGGAAATTCCGGCCAGTGATGGTTCTGTAATAGGTACTGCATTACCTTCGGTTTATCCAACTGTACGTAAATTTATGTTTGGGCTTAATTTAACATTCTAAAAGTAACGATTATATGAAAAAAATAATAACTCTACTATGTGCGGTTGCCACTTTAACCGCTTGTGACATAGACAGACTTCCTTATGGTTCAATGTCAGCCGAACAAATAACTCAGGATCCTACCTCTTCATTAGAGTCACTTGTAAATGGATGCTATGCACAATTAAAAAGTTGGTCGGATCCTATGCATCGTTTAGGGGAATATGCGGGTGATAATATGGCGAAAGATAAATCATCAACGGATGCCTTTTTCGATTTTATTTCTTATTCCCGCGATGCTGATAATTATCGTCTACAAAGCTTTTGGGACTCCGGATACAAAGCTATTGCACAAGCTTCGAATATTATTAAAATGATTGATGAAGGACAAAGCAAAACCATTGATTATCAACTGGGTGAATGCTACTATATCCGTGGTATGATGTATTTTTATCTTGGACGTGCTTTCGGACGTCCTTATTGGGACAAGCCGGAAGGACATATGGGAGTCCCTATTGTAAACGGTACGCCAGACGATGTGAATAATCTTAATCTTCCTGATCGTTCGACTGTTCAAGATACTTATGAACAAGCTATTGATGACCTGAAAGCAGCGGCCCGATTGATGGAAAATGGAGAAACCAAACGAGAAGGTCCTGCATATGCATCTAAAGAAGCGGCATGGGCCATGTTGTCTCGTATTTATTTATTTATGAGTGGAACTTATGAAGCACCCAATAGTGAAAATGCCCAGTTGGCCATTGATTATGCAACTAAAGTCATTGAAAGCACCACTGATGAAGGTGGACTGAAATATGAGTTGCTCTCCCGTGAAAATTTTATGCGATATAATACATTCATGCCGGAAAATAATAAAGAATCTATTTTTGTAGTAAAAATCATGGCATCAGAAAAGCCGGATTATTGGAATTCTATTGGTGGAATGTATTCTTATGCTGGACAGCAAGGCTGGGGAGAAATGTATGCGAGTGCCAAATACATGGATTTATTAAATGAACAGGGACGTAACGATTGGCGTCCTGACAAGAAAAAGATTGTAGATGCACGAGCAAATTTCATTTCACCAAGCTACATCACGGATAGTGATGGTAAATATGTTGAAGTATTCCGTTTCATAAAGAATGTATACAACAAAAACAACATACATACAGGATATACATATGTACAATTGCCCGTTTCTAAAAGAGGTGACACTGTAACTTGTAAAGAGGGGGAAACTAATTACACATTGTCATTAATAAACAGTAGTGAAGAAAAATATTCAATCAGCTATTCAGACGGTCAAATCTATCACGGTGTTATTGATTATGAAATAGAACTCTCAAGCGGGCAACCCAAATTCTATATTCTCAAATGTTCGAATGAAGGAACTGCAAGCGGAGAAGCTGAATCTCAATTACATTCTCCTGTCATCTCTCGTTTAGGCGAGGTTTACTTGAATCGCGCAGAAGCATATGCCAAAAAAGGTGATTATCCTCATGCACAAGCAGATCTGAATATCATTCGTGAACGCTCTTTACCCGGCGGAGGTTATAATGACTTAAATGCTTCCAACGCTAAGGCGCGAATAGAAAAAGAGAGACAATTAGAGCTGGCCTATCAAGCAGAACGTAGTTATGATGTATTTCGCAATTGTGAAACATTAACTCGCAAATATCCCGGAGTACATGATGCCATGCTTGAAATTCCTGCTACAGACTATCGGGTTATTTATTTTATTCCACAAAGTGCTATTAATTCTTATCCCGGAACCTTAACACAGAATCCTACCAGTAATTAGAAGCGTTTGACGAAACGTACTTCAATAGATTTTTAATAAAAATGTGAGGCTTATCTATAACTAAATAGATAAGCCTCTTTCTATATGTAATACGATTATTATTAGTTGTCTTTTTGAAATTGCCCTTATACCAAGTTCATACGGAACTTGGATAATTCATCATTTTAAACCTAAATAAAAAGAAAGAAATGCACAAAGAAAAATGACAACTTAGTTAGCCGAGGTACGTTGGTACAAAAAGAATCATGTACCCTCTTTATCAATCAAAATTACAATCTAATAATTAATCGTATTTATGAAAAAATGCAATCTGCGGTGGTTTAACCCGCAAAAAGTCAAAAAACAACTGGCGTTTGTTTTGGCAATCTGTCTGGTTTGTATGGTGCCTGTCACTACCTATGCCCAAATTCTTAAAATATCCATGAAGAGGACTAATGTCTCTATTCAAAATGTGATACGGGAATTAGAGCAAAAAAGTGGGTATACCTTCTTTTACAATGACAATCAGGTAAAACTCAGTAAGAAAGTTTCTGTAGATGTTACGGATGCACCTATTGAGAAAGTATTGGATCAGATTTTTAATAACTCCGGTTATACTTATAAAATAGTAGATAATCAGATTGTTGTTTCGGCAGCAAAGATAGAAACTTCTAAAACATCCTCTCTCCAACAACAGAAAAGTGTACGTATCACGGGACAAGTGAAAGATACTGCCGGAGAACCGATTATTGGTGCTTCTGTTGTAGAAAAAGGATCGGCAAGTAATGGTACAATTACTGATATGGAAGGAGGTTTCAAGTTAACAGTATCAGGTAATGAATTGCAAATAACCTATATTGGTTATATGCCACAAACCGTAAAAATTCATCCGGGAGTAACCAACTATAGTATCACAATGAAGGAAGATACCAAGACTCTGGACGAAGTGGTAGTGGTAGGTTATGGTACACAAAAGAAAGTAAACTTAACCGGTTCGGTAGCTTCGGTTAGTACTGATGAAATCAAAGACCGCGTACAGACGAACGTGTTGTCGGCTGTGCAAGGTACAGTACCTGGAGTAACCGTTATTTCACGTCCCGGACAAACACCAAGTATTAACTTCCGTGGACGTGGTAACTTAGGAACTTCATCACCTCTCTACGTAATCGATGGTGCAATTGCGGATGCCACATTCTTTTCTAACCTTGATCCAAATAGTATCGAATCTATTTCTTTCCTGAAAGATGCTGCTTCATCGGCCATTTACGGTTCACGTGCGGCCTATGGTGTAGTATTGGTAACTACCAAACAGGGAAAAAATGATAAAATGAACGTTTCGTACAGTGGTTACGTAGGTTTGAGTAACCCTACTTACAAACCGGAGTACGTCAATTCTACCCAATATGCAGAGTTGTACAATGAGGCTCTCTACAATTCCAATCCAAAAGGTGGAAAATACCAAGGGTATACCGAGGAAGAAATTGGCTATTTCAGAGATGGTTCTAAACCAGACTTATATCCAAACACAGATTGGAATGATCTGATATTAGACAAAAATGTACTGACCACTCAGCATTCCTTGGATTTCAGTGGTGGAACAGATAAGATACGTTACTTTATCGGTTTGGGCTATGTGTATAAAGACAACATGATCCCCGGACAAGATAGCCAACGTTACAACTTGAATACCAATCTGAGTTCAGATATCACCAAGTGGCTGACTGTAAAGGCAGGAGTAAAATATATCCGCAATGATTCCGACCGTGATTGTGGCGCACCTTCATTGGCCAGTTTCTCAATGGTACCGGTTACATTCGTTGCAAAACAGTCAAATGGTGATTGGGGAACTGTGAACGGAGGTCAATCAGCAACAAGTAGCTTCATCACAAACAATCCACTCCGTGCATTGAGCAAATCGGATTGGAGTAAATCAAAAAGTGAAAATACCATGTACGATCTCGGTTTTGATATCAAACCGGTAAAAGGGCTTATTATTAGCGGACAAGGTGTATTCAAAGGATATGAATATAAGAGCAAAAGTTACACCGCCTTACAACCTAATGCCATAAATTACTTTTCCGGAGAAGAAATAGTTGGAACCGGAGTAACCAAAAATAAAATGAGTATGGACTGGCAGAGTACAAATACAATGCTTTATACGGCGACAGCCAGATATGACTGGTCGAATGATAAACATTCAGTAGGAGCATTGGTAGGTACATCTTACGAGCATTATAAATATGAAAGACTGGCAGGATCACGTGAAGAGTTTCCATCTGACGCATTAACAGATATGGAAGCCGGCTCTACGTCGGGAGCAGGCTATACCAATGGTGCAGGTTCATCAGAATATAAGATGTTGTCTTATTTTGCTCGTGTTAACTATACTTTGATGGATCGGTATTTATTGGAAGTAAACATGCGTGCAGATGCATCTTCACGTTTCCACAAAGATCACCGTTGGGGATATTTTCCTTCATTCTCGGCTGGATGGAGAATGAATGAAGAAGGCTTCATGAAAGACATCGAGTGGATCAATAATCTGAAAATCAGAGCTTCTTATGGTACTCTTGGTAATATAAACAATGTAGGAAATTATGATTATTTTCAGAATTACAGCAGTGGAAACCATTATAATTTCAGTGATTCGCCCGTAATCGGTATCGGTGAATCCAAACCTGCTAATGAAACGCTCGGTTGGGAAAAAGTTGCTTTAACTGATATTGGTTTGGACTTCGACATTTTCAATGGACTTCTGGGTGTAACAGCTGATTACTATATCAAAAACACAAGTGATATTTTGTTGGGATATAACGTACCTACAGAAACCGGTATCACAGCTGCACCTTCACAAAACATTGGTAAAGTGAAAAACACAGGTTTCGAATTAGCCTTGAATCACCGTAACAAGATTGGAGCTGTTAACTACAGCATCGGAGCTAACATTGCTACCAATAAAAATAAAATTACCAACTTAGGCGGTTCGGACAATATTATTCAGACCAGCAGTTATATCGTGAAGTATATCCTGAAAAAAGGGGAATCAATCGGTTCTTTCTATGGATTTAAAACAGACGGACTGTATACTCAAGCTGATATTGATGCCGGGCATTACTACACATTAAGTGGAGTAGTACCTAATGCAGGTGATGTTAAATTTGTTCCTCAACGTGACATCGAGTACAAACAGGAGATCACAGACGAAGATCGTACTATTCTTGGTAAAGATGTGCCCGACTTCACATATGGTGTAAACTTAAGTCTACAATATAAAGGTTTTGAATTCAGTATGTTTGGACAAGGAATCAGTGGAACTAAGGTAGCATTTGACGTATATGGTGTTCACCCATTCTACCATGGTCAGGATAACCCAAGAAAATACCATCTGAAGAGATGGACAGAAGAGAATCCAAATCCATATGCTGCTTATCCTCGTCTCTACTCGGCAAGTAGTGTACACACAACTTATAATCGTAATTTCAGTGATTATCATTTGTTTGACTCGGACTATTTCCGTTTCAAGACTTTGTCATTGGGATATACGGTACCATCTGCCACAGTGAAGAGCTGGGGATTGCAGTCATTGAAGGTATATGTAACAGGAGAAAACCTGTTCACAGTACGTGCTGATAAAAAGATGGAAGACTTTGATCCGGAAACAGCCGGTGGTGTGATTTATACGCTGGGAACCAAATCGGTAGCATTTGGTGTAAACATATCATTCTAAAATCATTCATTAAAAAATAGAATTCACAATGAAAAACAATATAAGAAAAATTGCATTGGGATTATGTCTCACAGGAGCGTTAACAGCCTGCGATTTAGATGTGGTTCCACCTGCTGACATTGCAGCAGAAAACTTTTGGCAAACGGAAAAAGATGCATGGTATGCTTTAAATACCTGCTATTCTACATTGGATGGTGTAGACATTTGGGATGAATTGTGTACAGATAATGCACATAGCCACAAACCTTGGGAAGGAAACTTCGAAATGGTACAACAAAACGGTATAAGTACAGCCAATGGATATGGAAGCTACTATTTTGGTACCGTTCGTGTAGTGAATAACTTTATTGCTAATGTAGATAAATGTGCAGTCAGTGATGAACTAAAAACACGCATGAAGGCAGAAGCACGTTTTTTCCGCGCTTTAAGTTATCTTGATTTGACCACGAAATTCGGAAAAGTTCCGGTAATTACGGACGTTTTAGCTTATGACGCACCGAATGTTAAACGTGACGAAGTGGAAACTGTCCGGAAGTTCATTCTTGACGAATTGGCAGAAATAGCGGAAATCCTTCCTGATAGTTATAACGGTAGCTACATGTATGAAACAGGACGTATCACTCGTGCCGGTGCTCTGGCCCTTCGTGCACGTGCCGCCTTGTATTTTGGAAATTACGCCGAAGCAGAGTCATCTGCCGGAAAAATCATTTCTGAAGGACATCATTCTCTGTTCCGTGTGTCGTCACTCACCACAGCGCAACAAAAAGAAGCCAACGAAATGGATGCTTATATTGATTATGCAGCCAAAGGTATCGATAAAGATAAATTCGTGAAAGGTATGTTCAGTTATGAATCATTGTGGCACAAAGGTAACGCATCTCCCGCCAATCCGGAGTATATTGTAACACGTGAGTACATGGCTGATGCAAACAACTATGATTGGACAAGATATACATATTTCATACCCAAATCATTCTCTCAATACGACGGATACTGTTCTTATGAACCGATGCAGGACTTAATTGACGCATACTGGGATGTGGATGGTAAAACAATGCGTAATGACATCACTATGGAACAGCGTAAAGAACGTTATGCCGAAATATGGAAAGACTTTAAAGATATGAGCCAATCTCAATTCATTGAAAAAGTTCCGCAAACGGATATTATGAAATACGACTATATGAAAGAATTCCGCAATCGTGACAGTCGTTTATATGTATCTATGATGTTCCCTTTCAAAGGATGGCATGAAACTGTTAAAGGCACATTCTATTTCCGTTGGGATCCGGATCTGATAAATAAAGATGGTAATGAATCATGGACGGGATATTTTTATCGTAAAATGGTTACTCTCGATCCTTATGATACTTGGACTGCTGAAGAAGATTATCCGGTGATTCGCTATGCTGAAGTATTGCTGACATACGCAGAAGCACGTATCCAGAACTCCGGATGGGATACAGAAGTACAGAAAGCATTGAATGACCTGCGCGATCGTTGTGGTATGCCGGATGTACCGACTTCCATGCCTTCTAAAGAAGAAGCTCTGGCTTTTGTACGTAATGAACGGCGTATTGAATTAGCGGCAGAAGGCCATCGTTTTGATGATATACGCCGCTATGGAAACGACTATTGCAGCAAGGCTATGAATGGTCCTTCTTATGCTCCAAACGGATATGTTGTAATCAACAAAGTTTGGGATGAGCGTTTGATGCTTATGCCTATACCTCAAGGTGCAATTGACTTGAATCCATTGTTGAAAAACGATCAGAATCCGGGATATTAATTTAACACACATTATTTATTGAGGGTTAAAGCCCGTTCATGGTAATACATGAGCGGGCTTTTTTATGTCCCAATTTATAATATTCAGAACTGCAATTTCCTCATTTATAACCATTCAGGTGATAACCGGTTTTACATCTCTTCTGCCCAAGTTCGTTTAGAACTTATACCAAACATCAAATTTTAAACCTAAATTAATAAAGAAAAGAATGAGAGAGAAACCGTAAATGACGTTAACCTGGTGCAGCGATGCTTTAGAAGTGTCCTGTGCTCACTTTATCAATCAAAATTACAATCTAATAATTAATCGTATTTATGAGAAAATGCAACATGCGGTGGTTTAGTCCGCAAAGAATGAAAAAGCATCTGGCTTTTGCTTTGGCAGTTAGCCTGATAGCTATGGTACCTGTGAGTGCCTTCGCTCAAGTACTAAAGATTTCAATGACGAAGACAAACGTATCCATCGAGAGTGTACTGCGTGAACTTGAAAAACAAAGCGAGTATACTTTCTTCTACAATGACAATCAGGTAAAGCTGAACAAGAAAGTATCCATCAATGTGTCGGATGCTCCGATCGAAACTGTACTGAACGAAGTATTCAAGAATTCGGGATACACTTATAAGATCGTGGATAATCAGATCGTAGTATCTACTGTGACTGCAGCTGCCAAAGATGTGCAGGCTGTTCAACAGCAGAAGCAGAGAAAAATTACCGGAGTCGTGAAAGATGCAATGGGTGAAGCCATCATCGGAGCATCTGTAGTAGAAAAAGGTACTACCTCTAATGGTACCATTACTAATATTGAAGGTGAATTTACCCTGAATACTGCCGGTAAGGAACTTCAGATTACTTATATCGGTTACGTACCTCAGACTATCGTACTTAAGCCGGGAGTTAACAATTACAATGTCATAATGAAGGAAGATACAAAAACTTTGGATGAAGTTGTAGTTGTTGGTTATGGTACTCAGAAAAAGGTCAACCTGACAGGTGCAGTATCTTCTGTTGGTACTGAAGAGTTAAAAAGTCGTGTAAATACAGACGTATTAGCATCAGTACAGGGACAGGTTCCGGGTGTTACGGTTATTGCCCGTCCGGATGGTTCTACAAGTATTAACTTCCGTGGTCGCGGTAACTTGGGAACTTCATCACCTCTGTATGTAATTGACGGTGCAATTGCTGATGCAAATTTCTTTTCAAGCCTTGACCCGAACTCTATTGAAAGCATTTCGTTCTTGAAAGATGCAGCATCTTCTGCAATTTACGGTTCGCGTGCTGCTTATGGTGTTGTATTGGTAAAAACAAAAGGTGGTAAAGAAGGTGATTTGAAGGTGACTTATGACGGATATGTAGGTTTTAAATCGGCTCTTTACACTCCTGACGTATTGAGTTCTGAATGGTATGCTCGTTTATCCAACGAAGCCGCATTAAATGATAATCCTAATGCAAAACTTCCTTATACAGACGAGGAAATAGCTAAATTCCGTGATGGTACAGACCCCGATTTGTATCCGAATACAAACTGGTATGATCTTGTATTGAAAGATAATGCTACAATAACAAAGCATACTGTAAGTATCAGTGGAGGTAATAAGGTGAAATATTATACATCTTTAGGATATTTGTATAATGACAAGTTCACTCCTGGAGCTACTACTGATCGTTATAATATGACTACTAATATCTCGGCTGATGTTAAGGAGTGGTTGGCATTCCGTGCAAATATCAACTATAACCAAACCTATAACGATAATTCAAAAGGTGGAGTCAGTTATGTAGAAATGTTGACTGTTCCTTCTACTTATGTGGCTCGTCAAAGTAATGGTGAATATGGTAGTTATGAAGCCGGTAAACCTGCCTCACAGGTGAGTATGAATCGTAATCCATTACGGCGTATTGAGTCAGGCGACTGGTCGAATAGCAGAACGCAAAATACTTTAATGGATTTTGCTTTAGATTTGAAGCCTGTAAAAGGTTTGACTGTTACGGGTGAAATGTCTTACCGTATTTGGGATTACAAAGCTAAAACATATACTGCAAGTCGTTCGAAGATCAAAGATTTCCTTACCGGTCAGGAACTGAACGGTACACAGGTTGCTGTTGAGAACTCTAAGATGGAATATGATTGGCAAGAGTCTACCCGCTTGATATACAATGGGCTGGCTAATTATACTTGGAGTAAAGACATTCATAACATCAATGCATTACTGGGTGTGTCTTATGAACATTATCAGTTCCAGAAACAGAAATCTTCACGCAAGAATTTTCCGACTAACAATATGACGGATATGAACGGTGGGTCAAGTGCATCAAGTGATACGCATACAGAAGGTGGCAGCAATGAAAATAAATTGATGTCTTACTTCGGACGTGTGAATTATACATTGATGGACCGTTACTTGTTAGAGGTAAATATGCGTGCTGATGCTTCTTCACGTTTCCATAAAGACAATCGTTGGGGATACTTCCCTTCATTCTCAGCCGGATGGCGTGTAAGTGAGGAAGGATTTATGAAAGATATCGAATGGATTGATAATTTGAAGATCCGCGGGTCTTGGGGACAGTTAGGTAATATTAACAACGTAGGTGATTATGACTACTTCTCTTCTTATATCCAGGGTGATAACTATAACTTTAATGATGTAGTAGGAAACGGTATCATTGAAGCTAAACCCGCTAATAAGAATTTAGGATGGGAAACCGTTACTATCACAGATATCGGCCTTGATTTTGATGTACTGAACGGTAAACTGCGTTTTACAGCGGACTGGTATAATAAAGTGACGGATGATATCCTGTTGGGTTATAGAGTTCCAATGGAAGTCGGTATTAAAAAAGATTACTGGCCTTCACAGAATATCGGTAGTGTAAGTAACAAAGGTCTGGAAATAGGTATTACACATAATAATACAATTGGTGAGTTTACTTACTCTGTAGGAGCAAACTTCACTCGTAATTGGAACAAAGTAACTAATTTGGGTGGGGTAGATGATTTGTATGATGGTAGCTCTACATGGATTGAAGCAGTAGGACAACCTATCGGAACATTTTATGGTTTCCGTACAAACGGTCTGTTGACTCAAGAGGATATTGACAGTGGTAACTATATTACTGATGGTATTAAGCCTAATGCGGGTGATATTAAATATGTCGATTTGAATGATAATGGAAAGCTGGATGCCGGTGACAAAGACTTTATCGGTTGTGATGTTCCTAAATTCACATATGGTGTGAACTTGAATCTGCAATATAAAGGCTTTGAGTTGAGTATGTTTGGGCAGGGAGTTCAAGGTACTAAAGTGTATTTCTGGCAAGAACAGGCTTGGGCATTCTCTGACTATGCCAGCCCCCGTAAATGGCACTTACAGAGATGGACTACCGAGAATCCGAATCCGAATGCTGCTTATCCTAGAATTTATTCTCGTACCAGCTCACACTCTACTTTCAATAACCGCTTATCTGATTTCTGGTTATTTAATTCAGACTATTTCAGAATCAAGAATATTACTTTCGGTTATACATTCCCAAAAGCGATGTTAAGTAACATCAGTCTGGATGCATTGAAAGTATATGTAGCAGCTGAAAATCCGTTTACTATCCGTGGTGATCATCGCATGAAAGATTTTGATCCGGAATCTGCTACCGGTCGTGGTAGTATGGTTCGTGGAACGAGAACTATATCACTTGGTGTTAACGTTACATTCTAAAAAGAAAGATTATTATGAGACAATTTGGTAAAACAATAAAATATTTAACGCTTTGCACTCTGATCGGTGCAACGGTTACAAGTTGCGATCTGGATGTAAATCCACCTTCTAACATTGCAGCTGAAACCTATTGGAAGACTTCAAAAGATGCCTGGTACAATTTGAATGCTGTATATGCCAATACAATATCTGGAGTCGGGGTATATGGTGAAACTTATACTACTGATGGCTATTGCCAATACTCTTGGGAATCTGCAGGAGCTATTTTCCAGCAGGATGGATTTAGTGCATTGAATGATGAAGGATGGAATTTTGAAGCGATCCGCAAATGTAATGTGTACTTGAATGAAGTAGATAATTGCGACATGGATGCGGCACTTAAAACACGTACCAAAGCTGAAGTGCGTACGATGCGGGCATTACAGTACTTAGCTATGACTATGACATTCGGAAAAGTACCTATCATTACAGATGTACCTGCTTATGATACTCCGAATGTGCCGCGTGATGAAGTGAGTAAAGTTCGTGAATTCATTCTTAAAGAACTGACAGAAGCTGCAGCAGATCTTCCTGAGTCTTACAGCGGAGGTGGTGAGTTTAATGAAAAAGGACGTATCACTAAATACGCTGCTTTATCTATTAAGGCTAGAGCTGCGCTCTATTTCGGACAATATGATGTGGCTGAAGCTGCAGCTAAGGATGTGATAGGTAGCGGTAAATATTCATTGTGGAGAATCACCAATCTTACAGATGCTCAGAAGAAGGAAGGTGAAGAGATGTCTATTTATGTAGATTTTGCAGATGAAGCTGCGAAAGAGAAGTTTGTGAAGGGCATGTTTAATTACGAATCTTTATGGTTCACTGAAAATGCTACAGTAGATAATCCTGAGTATATCTTGGCTCGCCAGTATGTTGATCCTGATCAGGAAGATTGGGTGCGTTATACAGCAATGCGTCCTAATCAGTTGGGAGGTTGGTCATCTGTAACTCCGACACAGAATCTGGTAGATGCTTATTGGAGTGCCGATGGTCATACTGTTCCTGCCGCTCCTTCTATTGAGGCACGTGCTGCGGCTTATGATAAGATAGTTGCCGATGTAAAAAAAGAAACAGCAGAAGAAGGTTCTACTCCTTTCCTGACATTTGTAGCTAAGAAGACTGCTGATGGAACATTGACAAAATATGACTATATGAAAGAGTATCGTAATCGCGATAGTCGTATGTATGCGTCTATTCTGTTTCCATTCAAAACATGGCATGAAACAAACTATGGTGCCGGATATGCTTATGAATGGATTAAGGGTGGTAACAATGAATCGAAGACCGGTTTTAACTATCGTAAGATGGTTGCATTAACTACAGACTCAAAAGATAATGCTAATGCTACGGGTGACTATCCGTGTATTCGTTATGCTGAGATTCTGTTGATTTATGCTGAAGCTCATACACAAACAACAGGTTATGATCAGAGTGTGCGTGATGCCTTGAATGATTTGCGTGATCGTTGCGGTATGCCGGATGTACCTGCTACATTAACTAAGGATGAAGCTCTTAACTTGATTCGTCGTGAACGTCGTGTAGAATTGGCGGGTGAAGGTTTCCGTGGAGACGATATGACTCGTTATGAAGATTCTTATTGGGAAAGTGAGATGAATAATGTGCCTATCTCTATGCCTGATGGTGAAACCGTGATAACTATGAAATGGAGTTCACGTATGCGTCTGAAACCGATCCCTCAGACTGCCATTACTCTTAATCCATTATTGGAAAATGATCAGAACCGGGATATTAATTTAACACAGATATCTCTTAATTAAAGGTTGAAAAAAAGGGATCGGTTTTAAAAGAGGGCACTGAAAAAGTCCTCCTGCCTCCCTTCTATAAAAAATGGCGGTATAAATCCAAGAAAATCCGGATTTATACCGTTTTTTTGTATCTTCGAGTGACCAAAAGAATACCGCAATGTTAGCACTCCAAGAACGTTTGGCTTTTAGTGATTATTCAAGTCTTTATGATTTGATCATCCCTCAGGATAACCTGCTTCGACGTATCAACTCGCTGATAGACTTTTCCTTTGTTTATGATGAGCTTGTTTCCAAATATTGTCCGGACAATGGTCGTATCGCCGAGAGCCCTGTCCGTATGTTCAAGTACCTTCTTTTAAAAACCATTTATGACTTGTCTGATATTGATGTGGTTGAACGCTCACGCTATGACATGTCCTTTAAATACTTTTTAGGGATGGTACCGGAAGAGGATGTGATAGAGGCCAGCTCTTTATGCAAATTTCGTAAGCTCCGTCTGAAAGATACGGACTTGTTGAACCTGCTTATCAACAAGACGGTAACTTTGGCAATAGAGAAGGGCATTATAAATCCACCTCTGTAATCGTTGATGCCACACATACCGGTTCGCGTTCAAATCCCCATTCTCCTATTGAGATACTGAAGCTGCGTTCCAAACAGTTACGTAAATGTCTCTATGAAGTGGATGAGAAGATAAAGGAAGTATTACCCGAGAAGAATTCTGACGACGTTCTGGAACATGAACTGACTTATACGCAAACACTGATTGATACATTAAAAGAACAGGAAACCTTCGTCTGCATTCCCAAAATAAAGGAAAAACTGAACCTCTTAAAAGAGACATTGGATGATATCAGAGACCATTACACTGTTTCTGAAGATGAGGACGCACGTATCGGGCACAAATCGGAAGAAAGTTCTTTCTTTGGGTATAAGACGCATATCGGAATGACCCAGGAGCGTATCATAACAGCGGCTGTCATAACTTCAGGTGAAAAGGGAGACGGTCCCCAGCTGCCCGCGTTGATTGAACAAAGCCGGAAGAATGGTATCGATGTACAAACAGTGATTGGTGATTCAGCTTATTCGGGAAAGGATAATCTGGAGAAAGCTCGTGATGAACACTTTGAGTTGGTAGCTAAATTGAATCCCAGTATCAGCCAAGGTTTCAGAAAGGAGGAAGGCAAGTTTGATTACAATAAGGATGCCGGCATGTTTGTTTGCCCTGCCGGCCATATAGCTATACGTAGGGCAAAACAGGGGAGAAAGAATGGAGCATGGAATCAGGCGTATACTTATTATTTTGATGTACATAAGTGTCAATGCTGCTCAAAACGGGAGGGATGTTATAAGCCGGGAGCTAATCTAAAACCTATTCTGTACCCATAAAAACCGATGAGCAGCAACAACAGATAGAGTTTCAACAAACCGAACGGTTCAAAGAGAAGGCTGCCGAGCGTTATAAGATTGAAGCTAAAAATGCGGAACTGAAACAGGTATATGGATATGACAGGGCGCAGTCCTACGGACTGTCATGTATGAAAATGCAAGGAGCAATGGCTATTTTTGCAGCAAATCTCAAGAGAATACTCAAATTCAGTTAAAGTAAGTGTAATCCATGCTCGTGGAAGACAAACACGGCTTGTATAAAGCAAATTGTGGAGTTATTACCCTTAATATAAGAAAAAGTTGTATGTGAATGAAATGCATCATTCGACATGCAACTTTTTCCAAGAATTTCTAAAAAAGGATTGGATGCTAAAAAAGATCACTTTTTCAGTGCCCTCGTTTTAAAACCGGTCCCTTTTCTTATTTTTATATAGTTTTAATTATTTTCCCATGCTCCTCTTGTAAAATCCGGTATTTCTACAGGAATACTACCGTTTAATACCGATTGCTCGCTTAGTTCTGTGATGCATGACCATTCGGCGGCATCGTATACATCCATATCCAATGGGAGCCCGTTGCGCAGGCAATGAATCAAACGGCAATCCATGACATAATTCATTTCATTGGCAGATTTCTCCGATGGGCTTCTGCACCGTAAGTAGCTGTAAAAGGGTGTTTGTAGCGTTCCATAATATCTTCAAGCGCTTTTCCTTCGAGAGGAGCACTTGCATCGGGTTCAAGGCGATACAGGGAACGGGATACTTCTGGGCAAAGCCTTCCGTACCACAGATTGTATGGAGGCGGCTGTACGGGCGTGGAGTGACGACATTATACTGAACCATGATACTCTTGCCTTTCATTGTGTGAATCAAGGTGGTGTTCATATCTCCCAACCGATACTTTTGACGGGCTTCGGGAGAATTTTCTCCGAATGTCTTACGGGCGTACGACGTCATGCCGGCTTGCAGACTCGATAATGAAACGAGATAATTCATGCGGTCTCCCGATGAATATTCAGTACCTGGCAAATGGGGCCTAAGCCGTGAGTAGGATAGGGTTACCGGTATGCTCTATGCTATATTTCCTCCCCAATGATTGTGAAATCCTCCTTTACTTTCGTCGGCAAAGTAGATAGAGCGCAGATCATGTATGTATGCTCCCTCTACGTGTGTTATCTCTCCGAATACACCCTGTTGTGCCATATTCAGTGTGGTCAGTGCAAATGGATCGTAGCAACAGTTTTCAAGCATCATACAGTGTTGTCTTGTCTTCTCGGCTGTATCTACCAGCTTCCAGCATTCTTCTACGGTCATGGCTGCCGGAACTTCGATGGCTACGTGTTTACCGTGTTCCATAGCATAAACTGCCATGGAGTATGTGTCAGCAATCGGTACAGATAAACACCAGATCAATATCATTCCGTTCACACATTTGTTTCCATCCATCCGCCCCGGTATAACCATCCGGCTGGGGATAGCCTGCTTCCCGGAGAATTTTCTGCGCTTTAGTCAGGTTACCTTCCCTGATTTCGCAAAGTGCTTTAATTTCGATTCCTTCGATTTGCAGATAACGCTGTAAAGTCAATACACCTCTATTGCCAAGCCCAATGAAAGCAAGGCGCACAATGGGGATGGGAGGATGTGCCAGTCCGAGCACATGTGTTTGTGAAGGAGTTCTCATATGTGGTTAGGATGTTAGGGTTATATATAAAAAAGAGAATCTAATTTCTCAGATTCTCTTTAGAGCGGAAGACGGGGCTCAAACCCGCGACCCTCAGCTTGGAAGGCTAATGCTCTATCAACTGAGCTACTTCCGCAATTTTTGTGGGCAAAGATGGATTCGAACCACCGAAGTCGAAAGACAGCAGATTTACAGTCTGCCCCATTTTGGCCACTCTGGTATTTGCCCTTTTGTTCGCTTTTGAGTCCTTTGCTTTCTCTTAAGTAGGTTTGTTTCTCAATTGCGATGCAAAGATACAACTATTTATTTAAACTCCAAACAAAATCGATCATTTTTATTGCAGTAATTGCACATTCGTCTCCTTTATTACCCAGTTTGCCGCCGGCTCTATCTTCAGCCTGCTCCATGGTATTGGTAGTAATTAATCCGTAAATAACTGGTATATCGCCAGTTGCATTCAGTTGTGCGACACCTTGTGTCACTCCCATGCAAACATAATCAAAATGTGGAGTATCTCCTTTAATTACGCAACCAATGATAATAATTGCATCTACATCGCAATTTTCCATCATTTGATTGGCGCGAAAGTTAGTTCGAAACTTCCGGTACTGTTTTCACCAGAATATTTTCTTGCTTTGCTCCGTGTTTCTTTAAAGTTTTCACAGCTCCGTCCAGCAGGGCGCCGGTAATATGGGCGTTCCATTCGGAAACAAACGATACGAATTTCATTTCTTCTGCATTCGGAACCGAATTAAAATCGTAATCAGATAAGTTATGATATGCTGTTGCCATAATATATATGTTTTTGGTTGGTTTAAAAAAAGCTACCCAGGTTCGTTTGGGTAGCTTTCTATATAATAAGGTATATACCCGTTATTATTTTTTCAGCAGTTTGGCTTGCTCGATGTACTTATCGATGTCCATAGCCTGATAAGACTGGAAGTATTTGTCTTTGATCTTGGTGAAGGCTTTTACAGCATCATCGTTTTTGCCTTGCTTCATCAGGATTTCTCCGGCTTGCAGTAGGAAGATGGGGCTCAGAGTGCTGTTATCAGCATTGTCTGCTGCTTTCAGAAGGGTTGAAGCTGCTTTGTCGAGTTGGCCTAACTGAGCGTAGCAGTTGCCAATGGCACCCTGAATGGCAGGAGCCACCATCTGGTCGTCTCCGCTGAAGCCGTCGAGTGCTTTGATTGCTTCGTCATATTTACCTAAATTCTGGTAGCAGATGCCGGCATAAGCTTTTGCCAGGTTGGCTGCTTTGGTACCGCTGAATTGATCGGCTACTTTCAGGAAACCGATAGAACCGATACTATCACCGTTCAGTGCCTGCTCGTATGCGCTTTGTTCAAAGTACTGTTCGCTTTTGAAAGAGCAGCTGCGCTTTTTTCTTCACGGGTTCTGCATAGAAATTCTTGTAGAGGATCACGCCTGCTACGATTACGATTACGGCTACAACGGCGCCAATGATTGCTTTTTTGTTTTTAACAAGAAATGCTTCCGACTGTGTCAGTGCATCTTCCACATTCAGTTCGTTGTTGTGGTTCTTTTGTTCTGCCATTTTTATATGTTCTTTTTGTTATTTTTTCAACTGGATATTTTGGTCAGCAAAAGTAGTTTTTTTATATATATAAACGAAATTTAGAGGCATCTTTTTTTGTTTTACGGCCTAAAACCCGAAAATCTTTCTACTTTTGTAACCAAACTCAATGTGCATACATGATACTGAAGCGTATATCTATACTGAATTATAAGAATCTGGAGCAGGTGGAACTGAATTTTTCGGCTAAGTTGAACTGCTTTTTCGGACAGAACGGATGGGAAAAACCACCTGCTCGATGCTGTCTACTTCTGTCTTTTTGTAAAAGTGTCGGAAATCCGATTGATTCGCAGAATATTCGTCACGAACAGGACTTTTTTGTGATTCAGGGGTTCTACGAGGCGATGGACGGAACGCCTGAGGAGATTTATTGTGGAATGAAGCGCAGGTCGAAAAAACAATTCAAACGCAATAAGAAAGAATATTCCGTTGTCGGATCACATCGGATTTATTCCCTTGGTAATGGTTTCGCGGCCGATTCGGAATTGATAGCCGGTGGTAGTGACGAGCGGCGCCGGTTTATGGATGTGGTTATTTCACAGTATGACAAAGAGTATCTGGATGCTTTGATCCGTTACAATAAAGCATTGGTGCAACGAAATACGCTGCTGAGAGTGAACAGCCGGTGGAAGAAGAATTGTTTTTGGTTTGGGAGGAAATGATGGCACAGGCCGGTGAGGTGGTGTTCCGGAAGCGGGAGGCATTCATCAGTGAGTTTATCCCTATATTCCAGTCATTCTATTCGTATATCTCGCAGGATAAGGAGCAGGTAGGGCTGACTTACGAGTCACATGCAAGGGGGGCTTCTCTGCTTGAAGTCTTGAAGGAGAGTCGGGTACGGGATAAGATTATGGGATATTCACTCCGGGGGATACATAAGGACGAGTTGAATATGTTACTGGGTGACTTTCCATTAAAAGGGAAGGTTCACAGGGGCAGAACAAGACTTATCTGGTAGCGTTGAAGCTTGCCCAGTTTGATTTTCTGAAACGTACGGGAAGCACGGTGCCTTTGTTGATGATATTTTCGACAAGCTGGATGCTTCGCGCGTAGAACAAATCGTGAAGTTGGTAGCGGGTGACAATTTCGGGCAGATTTTTATAACGGATACAAATCGTGAGCATTGGATCGTATATTATATAAGGTAGGCAGTGATTATAAAATGTTCCGTGTAGAAAACGGGGCAATTAATGAAATGGAGGAAAAAGACCAATGAAACGGAATGATGCGGAGCCTATTGGCAAACTGATTCAGAAATATCTACGTCAAGAGAGTCTGGAATCTCCACTGAACGAACAGCGTTTGCTGGATTCGTGGGAAACAGTGTTGGGACCTACTATAATGTCGTATACAAGAGATTTATATATTCGTAATCAAGTATTATATGTGCATTTGACTTCTGCTGCCCTTCGTCAGGAGTTGATGATGGGAAGGGAACTGCTGGTTCGTAATCTTAACCAGAAAGTCGGTGCTACGGTGATTACTAATATTATTTTTCGCTGACAACCGTTATCTCTACCAAGAACGAAGGCTCTGTTTGATACAAACAGAGCCTTCGTTCTTGGTTAACAGAGCTTCTGTCCTGAGTGGATAAAGCCTCTGTTTCAGTGAAACGTTGTTTGCTTAATATTCCAGAAATGGAATCGTATCTATGACCGGCATTTTCAACTCTTTCAGCTCTTTGCAGGCCCGGTCGTAATAGACCGGATTTTCTAAATCGAGATTGTTGTGTGCATCCAGTCCGATGATGGCTGTACATCCTTCATTGGCCGCAATGTGCCAAAACTGTGGACAGGGATAGGTCATTATTTCCCGGGCTTCATTGGTGGCCATATAACCGACATTGTATTCCAACGGGATGTTCAATCGTGCCGCGGCCCGGCAGATGTGGCGGCTAATGCTGGTACAATGTGTATCGAATTCCGGATAGGAGCGCATAAAGAGGTCGGGGTGGGCCAGATAGGCGAATAGTCCGCTCTCCATTCCTTCAATAGAGCTTTCCTCATAGAGGTCGAGCATGTCCCGGTTGGTAGTATGATGTCCGAAGTATGGAAACTTTTCGTCGGTGTGGTAATGATGGTTCCCAAAAAGGATGTAGTCCAACCGGTATTCTTTGATGATTTCTTTCAGCCAATGGGTGTATTTGGGAAAATATTCACATTCCAATCCGATTCTGATACTGATCCGGTTGCGGTATTTTTCTTTCAAGGCGCGGATACTTTCTACATATTCCGGTAATTCTTCCGGCAGCATACGTATATCCGATACAAAGTCCGTATGATACTTCCACGGACTATGGTCAGAGAAGCCCAGTTCTTGAAAACCACCTTTGATAGCGCTGCGCACATAGTCTTCGTCGTCTCCTACGGCATGCATACAGCGAGTGGTATGTGTATGATAATTCGTTTTCATTGCGCTATGACGGTATCCATGCGGAAGTCAAATTCTTCTGCAGGAACTTCTTCAATCAATTGAAACGGGAAACAAATTCCGGCTTTGGGTGCCGCAATCTGAGGGAGTAAACGGTCATAATAACCTTTGCCGCGCCCTAAACGATGTCCGTGCCGATCAAAAGCGACACCCGGAATGACTGCCAGATCGATCGCCCGGTAATCGGTGAACCGTGTTCCTGTCGGTTCGGCAATGCCATACGAATTTATGGCAAGATCCTGAGGGCCTGTGTAGACACGTAGTTCCAATTCGTCACCTATCACTACGGGAAGTATAATTTTCTTTGACCGGCTCCATTTCTCAATGAAGGCGTGAGTCTGTACTTCGTCCTTCATTGAGTGATAGAGCAGTATGGTATGCCCTTTTTGGAATTCAGGGTATGCTTCAAGGGTGGTTAGCACCTTCTCCGACAATGCCTTAAGCGTAGAGTCGGAGTATTTCTTCTTCTCCTGTGCTATCCACTTGCGCAGTTGTTTTTTTCTTTCCATCTTTCTTTTCCTCCTTTTGAGGTTCTACGCTGACGGGAGCCTTGGGGAATGCTTCTCCGCTCTCAAGCAGTTCGACAGCCTTTTTCACAGTCTGATCGCTTTGGTTGAGATATTGAATATAGGCTTCTTTTCCCAGCATATTGTAGATGATATTACCGTAAATGCTCTTTTCCAGTAATTTATATGATTTCTGAATCAGAATATTTCTCCGTTTGACCCCTTTGCTGTCAGCATAGCGTATGAACTGTTCGACCAGTCCCTGGCGGCGCAGGTAGTTCAACAATGATTCTTCATCTTCATATTTCTTCAGCTTATCGCGGTTGTTATCCGTATAGTGGAACGTGAACTGAATGGTAAGTCCCTTACTCAGTACCTCGGTCAGATATGAAGTAACACCCGTTGTATCTTGTGGAACGAATACATCCGGCATGATACCGCCACCACCGTATACCGGACGTCCCAGAGCTGTAGAGTAGCGCAGATTTTCGTCGAGCTTGATACTGTCTTTCGAGAAGTATTTCCCATGTTCATAACGCGTCAGCCAATCCATTTCGTAGTTGCGGTCTTTGCCATTCTGGTAAGGACGTTGGATACAGCGTCCGGATGGAGTATAGTAGCGGGCAATGGTCAGGCGGATAGCTGAGCCGTCGCTGAAATCGATGGGTTGCTGTACCAGACCTTTGCCGAACGAACGGCGTCCTACAACCATACCGCGGTCGTTATCCTGGATAGCACCGGTAAAGATTTCACTGGCTGAAGCCGAACCTTCGTCGATCAGTACGATGATAGGCATCTTCTGGCAGCTGCCTGTTCCGTTGGCAAACTCGTCGGCACGAGGATATTTGCGTCCTTCTGTGTATACGATCAGTTTACCTTCGGGTAAGAATTCGTTGACCATGCGCACTGCGGCTTCCATGTATCCTCCTGTGTTGCCACGTAAGTCGATAATCAGCCCTTTGCAGTTCTTATGATTCAGGAGAGCAATGGCGTTCAGTAGTTCCACATGTGTGGTACGACCGAATTTACTGACTTGTATATAGCCGAAGTCATCTGTCAGCATATAAGCTGCGTCGATGGTGTTTTGCGGAATATCACCACGTGTGATGGTGAAGTTCAGCAGTTCTTTCTCCGTAGCGCGCTTCACGCCCAGTTTCACTTGAGTACCTTTCGGGCCTTTCAGAGTGCGCATGGCACGTTCATTGGTCACTTTCTTCCCTACGAATAAACTGTCGTCCACCATTACGATGCGGTCACCTGCCATCAGTCCTACTTTTTCCGAAGGACCTCCCTGAATAACGCTGTTCACGTGTATGGTGTCGTCCTGGATGGTGAACTGGATACCGATACCGCTGAAGCTGCCTTCCAGTTCCGATGTCACTTCTTCCAGATTTTGTGCCGGGATGTAGGTGGAGTGGGGATCCAACTCTGCCAGAATCTGTGGCATTGCCTTCTCCACGAGGTCGGTCATGTTGACAGTGTCCACGTACTGGTCGTCGACAATGCGTAGCAGGGCATTCAACTTGTTTGAAGATCCGTTGATAATGCCGAGCCGGTTACCGGCAAAGTGCTTGGCATAAAATGTACCTATCAGAATTCCGATTACCACACTGATAGCAATGATGACAGGGGTAAATCGTGAAGAGTTCTTTGTACTCATATCTTTAATCATTATTGGCTACAGACGACAAACTGCAGGGTAGAGCTGTGTTGTAGTCAGTTGTTTATGTATGTTGTTTCATTTTTCACTTGTATCGACGAAAACGACTTCGATACCTGCACGTTTCAGCAATTCTATTCCGTCTTCCAGGCGGTAGTGCTCGGAGTATACCACTCGTTTGATGCCTGCCTGTATAATGAGTTTAGCACATTCGATGCAAGGCGAAGCTGTAACATACATCGTGGCTCCGTCACTGCTGTTGTTGGAGCGTGCTATTTTGGTGATGGCATTGGCCTCGGCATGCAGGACATAGGGTTTAGTCACATTGTTATCATCTTCACAAATATTCTCAAAGCCCGATGGCGTCCCATTGTATCCGTCCGAGATAATCATCTTATCTTTGACAATCAGCGCTCCAACCTTACGGCGCTGACAATAAGAATTTTCCGACCAGATGGCAGCCATTCGGATATAACGTTTGTCTAAATCTGATTGTTTTCTGTTTGCTGTGTCCATTCGCTGCTATATTATTTATCAACATGAAATACAAGACATAAGTCCCTGCCTCCCTCATCCTTGTAATAGATGAAAAGGTTGTCGTAATTTCCTTTATACGAAGTAGCTCTGTTGAGTCCTTCGACAAACTTGTTGCTGAATCCTAACGGATCACTTTCAGAACCTTTTACTGAGGCGGAGAAGGCATTGCTTTCGCCATTGGCGCTCCAGGTTCCGGTGTAGGAATGTGACAAAAGCGTTCCGTTAAACTTTCCGCTGATGACATTGTCTGTGGTCTCCCCTTCGAATTTGATTGTGTATGCACCTTCTTTATTTATGTAATTCTTGATAGATTGTTCATACTTGTCTTTGTCACCCCAGAAATCATAAGGTTTATGTTCGTTCTTCTTGGTAATATACGTCAATTTCCATACTTTTCCGGTAAAGATACCATTCACATCGTCCGAATCGTTGCATCCACTTACAAAAGGGAGCATCAAAAGTAATAATAATAAGTATTTATATTTCATTTCTTTCTATTTTTTTATTCCGTTTCTGATTAGTAATGCGTCGATCGTAGGCTCTTGTCCCCGGAAACGTTTGTAAAGTATCATCGGGTGCTCCGTTCCGCCTTTCGACAAAATGTTACTTCGGAAGGAGTCAGCTACGTCTTTGTTGAAGATTCCTTTTTGCTTGAACAGAGAGAACGCATCCGCATCCAAAACCTCCGCCCATTTGTAGCTATAGTATCCGGCCGAATATCCTCCGGCAAATATGTGTGAGAACTGAGTGCTCATACAAGTTTCCGGTACCATAGGCAGTATCTGTGTTTTGGACCATGCCTGGCGTTCGTACTCTTTTACGTCTCCGTCGAATGGAGTGTTGCGGGTATACCATGCCATGTCCAGCAGACCGAAGCTGACTTGGCGGAGGCAGGCATACGCTACATTAAAGTTAGAGGCATCTACCAGTCTCTGGATTAATTCGTCGGGCAAAGGCTCTCCTGTCTGATAATGGCTGGCAAAGGTATGAAGAAATTCTTTCTCGATGCCGAAGTTCTCCATAATCTGTGAGGGGAGTTCTACGAAATCCCAATAGACATTCGTCCCGCTCAGGCTCTGGTAAGTTGAGTTGGCAAACATTCCATGCAAAGCGTGTCCGAACTCGTGGAGGAAAGTTTCTACTTCGTCATAAGTCAACAAAGCCGGTTTACTTTCTGTCGGCTTGGTGAAGTTCATCACTACCGATACGTGCGGGCGACTGTTCTCGCCTGTGCTTTCTATCCATTGGCCTTTGAATTCTGTCATCCAGGCACCGGAGCGTTTACCTTCACGCGGGTGAAAATCCGTATAGAGCACAGCAAGGAAATTACCGTCTTTGTCCATTACTTCATAAGCATCCACATCCTTATGATATACCGGAATATCAGGGTTCTTGTGGAATGTGATTCCGTATAATCGAGTGGCTAATCCGAAGACCCCGCTTTCACTTTGTTCAGTTCGAAGTAGGGACGAAGCATCTCTTCGTTGATGTTGAATTGCTGATCCTTCAGCTTGTTGGAGTAGTAGCTCCAATCCCAGGGCATTATCTCAAAATCGTCTCCCTGCTCTTTGCGGGCTAACTCCTGTACTGCTTCATATTCTTTGCGTGCTGTGGGAGTATAAGCATCTAGCAGTTGGTTGAGAAGGGTATATACAGCATCGCTGGTTTCGGCCATGCGTTTCTTCAGTGTATACTCTGCATAATTGTCATAACCCAGTAATTGTGCGATTTCTATGTGGATATTTACTATCCTTTTTACAATTTCCAGGTTGTTATATTCATTATTGTGCGTACACTTCGTATTGTAGGCCATATAGAGTTCGCGGCGTAAATCGCGGTTGTCGGCATACGTCATGAAGGGAATGTAACTGGGGGCATGCAGTGTGAATACCCATCCATTCACTCCTTTTTCGCGTGCTGTTTCGGCTGCGGCTTCTATAGCACTTTCAGGCAGACCGTCCAGTTGGCTCTGGTCTGTCAGTGCCAGCTGATAGTTGTTGGTCTCTTTCAGGTTGTTTTCGCTGAAGTCCAACGTTAGTTTGCTCAGGTCCCTGGTTAATTCACGGTATTTTTCTTTAGCTTCGCCTTGTAGGTTGGCTCCGCGACGGATGAATCCGTCATAGGCATTTTCCAGAAGTTTCATTTGTTCCGGAGTCAGTCCTAAAGAATCTTTCTGCAGGTATACAGCTTTGATGCGTTCAAACAGTGCCTCGTTCAGGCTGATGTTATTGCTGTGCTCACTCAGCAGCGGCATCATTTCCTGAGCAATCTGCTGCAAGTCATCATTAGTTTCGGCACTGCGTAAATTGCCGAATACGGTTGTTACCCGGTCGAGTAATTCTCCGGACTGTTCGTAGGCCAGAATGGTGTTAGCAAATGTAGGAGTTTCCGGATTGTTGACGATGGCATCTATTTCTGCTGCCTGACGGCTGATACCTTCGCGAATGGCCGGTTCATAATGTTCTGTTTTTATTTTAACAAAAGGAACGGTCCCATGCGGAGTCGTATATTTCTCGAAGAATGGATTTTGTGCATTTGCTATATTTGTCATATCAAGTAATATCAATGTTACATTTACAAAATTACAAATTTCACCACAGAGTATCACAGACTTCCGTATAGTTTTCTTCTTATTTAACGTGTTTCACTGTAGTTTTTGCTATGGGAGACGGAGAGAAGAGCTGAACTGTAAAATAAACATTCCGTGTCTTCGTACGTCTTTTAGGGTGAGCCGTAAAATAAAAAAGCTGTTTCAGTTTCCCGAAACAGCTTTCCATATATTGTATCTTAGCTTGATTATTTAGCAGCGATAACGCGAGCCATTTCACAAACTTTGTTTGAGTAACCCCATTCGTTGTCATACCAAGAAACAACTTTAGCGAAGTTAGAATCCAAAGAGATACCTGCTTTAGAGTCGTAGATTGAAGTGTTAGCGCAACCACGGAAGTCAGTTGAAACAACTGCATCTTCAGTGTAGCCCAGGATACCTTTCAATTCGCCTTCAGAAGCTTCCTTCATAGCAGCGTTGATTTCTTCCATTGTAGCAGCTTTTTCCAAAACAACTGTCAGGTCAACTACAGAAACGTCAGAAGTCGGAACGCGGAATGCCATACCAGTCAGTTTACCGTTCAATACCGGCAATACTTTACCTACAGCTTTAGCAGCACCTGTAGAAGACGGGATGATGTTTTCCAGGATACCACGACCACCTCTCCAGTCTTTCTTAGAAGGACCGTCTACTGTTTTCTGAGTAGCAGTAGCAGCGTGAACTGTAGTCATCAAACCTTTAACGATACCGAACTTGTCGTTCA